>SXVE01000526.1 GCA_005790265.1 Acidobacteriota bacterium
GTTTCCGCAGACGGAAACGGCGATTTCGCTTCGATTTCGGAAGCAATCAGACGCGCCGCCGCGAACACGCGTTTGACGATTCGCCCGGGAATTTATAATGAAAGCGTTGTTATTGATAAACATTTGGAAATCGTCGGCGACGGCGCGGCGAAAGATATTGTCGTTGCGAGTATCAATTCAAGCTGCGTGCAAATGCGTGCGGATAAAGCGCTTGTGCGTAATCTGACGATGATCGGTCGCGGCGCTCAAAACGGCAGAGCGTTTTTCGCCGTTGATGTTCCGGTCGGCGAATTGATTCTGGAAAATTGCGACATCACTTCCGATTCGCTGTCGTGCATAGCGATTCACGGCGTCAATTCCAACCCGACGATTAAAAATTGCCGCATTTACGACGGCGCGGATTCGGGCGTTTATTTTTTCGACAACGCGCGCGGGCAATTCGTTGATTCGGAAATATATCGCAACGAAAAGGTCGGCGCGGCGATTGCGAGCGGCGCTAATCCGACGATTAAAAACTGCCGCATTTACGAAGGACAAAACGGCGGCGTGGTCGTCTGGCAAAACGGCGCGGCTGGATTAATCGAAGATTGCGTGATTTTCGGTCATCGCCTCGCCACCGTCGGCGTCAGCGAATACGCTAATCCGACTTTTCGCCGCTGCGAAATTTACGGCAGCAGCGACGCGGGCGTTTACGTTCAGCAAAACGGCTACGGCGTGTTTGAAGAATGCGATGTTTATTCAAACGAAGACGCAGAAATCGCTGTTTCGACCGGCGGAAATCCGCTTTTGCGCCGCTGCACGATTCATAACGGGCGTCATTCGGGCGTTTTCATTCGCGATAAAGGTCGCGGATTGATCGAACATTGCGACATTTACGGCAATCGCGAAGCCGGAGTCAGCGTTGCGGGCGAAAGCATCGTCGCCGTTCGGCAATGCAATATTAATCGCAACGGAACTGTCGCCGTCAGCGTTCGGGAAGATAGCCGCGCGAGCGTCGAAGACAGCGATTTGCGCGGTAATCGCGTTGCCACCTGGGGATCGGAACACGGCGTCGTTATCGAGCGAAAAAACAATCGCGAATAAATTTAAAAAAGTGAAAGGAAAATAAAAATGGACGAGATTTTAAAGCCCGGTCAAATCGTGCAGTGTTCGCCGTCGGGCATGCCGTGCACCATCGAAATTCTGCTCGGCGCGGGCGGACAAGGCGAAGTTTACAAAGCGCAGTTGGGCGGCGCGGACGTGGCGGTGAAATGGTTTTTTCCTCAAATGGCGACGCCGGAACAGCGCCGTTCGATGGAGCTTTTAATCAGAAAAGGCGCGCCGAGCGAGCATTTTCTTTACCCGATGGAAATCACGGAAGCGAGCGGCGTTCCCGGTTTCGGTTACGTGATGCCGCTGCGCCCGAAGCGTTTCAAAAACATCGTTGATTTGATGAAACGAAAAATCGAGCCGACTTTTCGCGCCCTCGCGACCGCCGGATTAAATCTTTCGCACAATTATTTGCTGCTGCATTCGCAGGGTTTGTGTTACCGCGATATTTCGTTCGGCAACGCGTTTTTCGATCCGGTCAACGGCGACGTTTTAATCGCCGACAACGATAACGTTTCGGTTGACGGCGCGGCGGTTTTAGGCGTTTTGGGCACGCCGCGCTTTATGGCGCCGGAAATCGTGCGCGGCGAAGCGATGCCGAGCACGAACACGGATTTATATTCGCTGTCGGTGCTGATTTTTTATATGCTGATGGTCGCGCATCCGCTCGAAGGCGCGAAAGAAGCCGCGATCAAAGCGCTTGATTTGCCGGCGATGACGAAAATTTACGGCACGGACGCGACTTTTATTTACGACCCGAACAACGATTCCAATCGTCCGGTGCCGGGCATTCACGACAACGCGCTCGCTTTCTGGCGGATTTACCCGCAGTTTCTGCGCGATCTGTTCATTCGCGCTTTTACCGAAGGGCTGCGCGACCCGGCGAACGGACGCGTGCGCGAAAGCGAATGGCGCAATGAAATGATTCGTCTGCGCGACTCGATTTTTTACTGCGGTCATTGTTCGATGGAAAATTTCTACGATTCAATTGCGCTCAAAGCCAACGGCGGCAATCCCGGACTTTGCTGGGCGTGCGCCGCGCAGCTCAAACTTCCGCCGCGCATCCGCATCGGCAAATCGGTCGCGATGCTCAATCACAACACCGAATTATTTCCGCATCACATTGACGATAATCGAATGTTTGATTTTTCCGCGCCAATCGCCGCCGTTGCCGTTCATCCGACAAACCCGAACGTTTGGGGCTTGAAAAATACGTCGCAAGACAAATGGGTGATTACGTCCGCCGAAGGCGCGATCAAAGATGTGGAGCCGGGAAGCAGCGTTACTTTATCGGTCGGGACAAAAATTCAGTTCGGTAAAATGCAAGGCGAAATCAAAATATAATTAACAAATGATTTTGACTTCGCCAAACCGAACGAATGTTTGCCAAACTTTAAATTAAATAAAGCCGGAGAAAGCAGTTAACTTTCTCCGGCTTTTGAACTTTACGGGAGAGCTGTAAAGTTCAGTTCGGTGAGATTTTCGACCGCCCCGATAATTTGCGATTCAAATTTATAGCGTTTGCTCGTTACCGCCACGATGTAATTTTCGCCAGCCGCAACATCTTCAAAACGGTAATGCCCGAAAGTTGAAGTTCGCGCCGTGCGCACTAGACCATTTTGATCGGTCAATGTGACGACGGCATTAACCAATCCGCGCCCGCCGACCAGCACGCGCCCGCTTAAAATGACGCCCGCCGCCGTCGGCGCAAGAAATGTCACGGCTCCCGGCTGACTGCCGACCGATACCGTTCCGGCTTGCGCGTCCGATGCCGCCAACGGAACCGGGTCGCCGCCGAATCCGACGTTTGTCGTTCCGCTTGCGCCGCCGACAATTGAAAAGTTGATGTCGAACAGTTTCACGGCGCCGGATGGGAAAGTGGAAGTTCCGTCGAGCGGTTGATAAGCGACGATACCGAGTCTGCCGGGCGAATTGTTATTGATAACGAACGTCGTATTCGGATAACGATTGGTAATCGCCGAGAGCGACGGAATCGAAAGTTTCGCCGAATCGTAATTCACCGTAAATTGCAGCGCCGTCGTGTCGGCGTTCGACGTGAGAACAATCGGAACGAGCGCGTTCGTGCTCGTCACGGTCGGCGTTCCGACGCTTAAATTGGCGGCGGCAGGCGCGGCGAGAGATTTTTCTGCCGTGCCGTCGCCGCCGCCGAAGAGATTTTGCGCGAGCAGCGATTCGGCGGTGACCGCATCGGCGTTCGGGCTGAATAACTGCGCCGCAAAAGATGCGCCGTTTGCATTTGCTGTTGCCGCACCGCTTGCCGGAGTTTTCGGATTAAGATTGCTGATGTAATTTCCCATCTGTACCAAATCCTGCACGTTGACCGCGCCGTCGCCGCGCGCGGCAAACGGTGCGATGTCGGAGCGTTGAAACTCCGCGCCGTTGGCGGGCGGCGCATCGAGATTGCCGACGATGCGACCGAGCGAAACCAAATCGAACACGTCAACCGTGCCGTTGCCGGTCGGTCTTCCGGCAACATCGCCTTCATAAGTCGTCGCCGTCGTCACGAAATCCGCGCCGGTCACGCTGGCTGTGACGTTATCGTAACTGAGCGCCGGACTGGTGAATTTATAACCGTTTAAGGTCGGCGTGATGTCGAAAAATCCGCCGGACGGCAATTCGGTAAACGTGTAATTTCCGTTCGCGTCCGTATAAGTCGTCGCCGATTTTCCGTTCGATAGCAAAACCAGAACGTTTGCTAAACCCTGCCCGCCATTAGTGATTCTGCCGCTGATGCTCATCGAATTGGCTGGCGCGGCAACTTGAACTTCAAACGCGCCGATGTCCGAACCGTTGCCGCCGGTCGCGTTGGAAATGTTCGGATCATCAACCGGACGCGTTTTCAAACGCTGGTCGCTCAACCCGAAACGCGTGACATCGTTGTACAGTTTGCCTTTATCAATCGCCGGACTGTTTGCCGCGAGCGCGAAATTCGGCGTCGAACCACCGTTTAAGGCGAGCGTCGAACTTAAAATCGAAGCGACGGAAAGCGTTCCCGCGCCGTTGCTGCCGACGATATTTCCATTGACGGCGTTGCCGATATTGCCCGAAGTCGCCGCATTGCCGATCAAGTTGTATTCGGCGGTTTCAATCGCGCCGCTGATGTCGCTCGCCGTTTGCGCGGCAGTTGTGCCGTTGGAATTTCCCGCGATGATCGTGTTAATCAGCGTTTCGGTTCCGGTCGCGGCTAATCCGCCGCCGCCGTTTCCATTGTTGTCGCTCACGCCGTCGGCGTCCGAACGGTTGCCGGTGACGGTCGCGTTGGCGACGAATAAAGTTCCGCCGTTGAAAATGCCCGCGCCCGCGCCGTTCGTCGAATTGTTGGCGACGGTTGAATTGCGAATTTCGAGCGTGTTTCCATTTCCGTTGTAAACGCCGCCGGAATTGCTTAACGCGAAATTATCAATCACGGATGAATTGGTTAATCTGAGCGTGCCGACGTTGTAAATTCCCGCGCCGGAAAACGCGCGGCTGCCGGTGATCGTTGTGTTGAACACGTTGAGCGTGCCGCTGTTGGCAATCGCGCCGCCGCCGCCGTTCGTTCCGGCGTTGCCGTTCGCCAGCGTCAAATTATACAGACCGAGCGCGATGCCTTCCGATGGAAGCGCCGCCGAAGTTTGAAAAATGCGCGTTTGATTGTTGCCGCTGATCACGTTCAGATTCGGATTTTCGCCGCTAATTGTCAGCGCTTTATCAATTGAAATCGGACTGGCGAGCGTGATTTGCCCGACGCTGCCCGGAATATTGATCGTCGCCTGCGGACACGCGTCAATAATTGCCTGCCGCAAACTGCCCGCGCCGCTGTCGTTGTTATTTTGAACGGTCACCTGGCGGCAAGCGTTGTCGTTGATCGTCAGCGTCAAAGTTCTGACGAGCGGACACGAATTGGCGTCGGTTGCCGTGACGGTAATCGAAAAAGTTCCGGTCTGCGTCGGCGTGCCGCGAATGGCAAACGCGCCTGTATAACCTTCGTTATCAGTGTAAGCCGTCAATCCCGGCGGCGTGCCGCTGACTGTCACGCTGATCGGCGTCGTGCCGTTCGCGACTTGAAATTGCTGATTGAAAGCGAAACCGACGGCGGCGGAGTTAACGAAAGTCGCCGGACTGACGGCGAGCGGCGGCGGATTGATGATATTAATCGCCGCGCCCGTCGCAATCGTGTTGCTCGCTTCGTGTTTGACCCACGGCGTATAAGTTCCCGGCGCGAGATTGGTGAAGACGTTCGACGTCTGCGTTGTCGCGCCGCCGTTAATCGAATAAAGAAGCGGCAAATTATTGACGTTTGTCGTGCCGGTTCCGCTGACGGCGAAAACGCCCGGATCAATCGTGAGCGTGCCGTTCGTCGCGCCGCTGCATTTCGGATTCGTGCCGCGCGCCGTGACGTTTAAGCCGGGCGAAGCATACGGAACGGTCGCCGTCGTGCGATAAATGCGCCCGAAACCGTCTTTGACGACGATGTTGTAAGTTTTCGGCGTTAAATCCGAAAATTCTGAAGTGTTTTTAAACGTCGCGCCGTTGTCAATCGAATACGTCAAACCGCGTTCGCCGCCGCGCACGTTGATTCTGATCGCACCGGTCGTGTTGAGCGTCGGCGTCGCGACGGTTTCGACGGCGATTTTGCCCGCGGCGCCGCTCGTGAAAATGCTTTTGATTTCCGCCGCCGTCAAATTGCGATTATAAAGCGTCGGTTCATCAATCACGCCGTTGAAATTTTTCCAGCCGGTCGCGTCGTCGTTTGCGCTCGTCTGCGTGTAATAACCGGTGCCGAATTGATACTGCGGATTATTAACCGGCTGCTGAAAATCATCATAAACGGCTGTTTGAACGCCGTCGAAATAAACGTAACTTTGTCCCTGACCGTTCGGCGCGACGAAATGAACGACGGCGACGTGGTGCGAGCGATTGTCGTTGACTTTATTCGCCACGACTTGCGCGCCCTGCGCCGATTTAAACATCTGAATTTTCAAATTTCCCGCGCGGTCAACGTAAATCGCATTCGTCGCTTTTCCGGCGGCGACATCGTTATACGGCTGAACACCGTCCGCCTGCTGTCCGAGAATCGTGCCGCTTTTGGCGGTCTTAAACCACGTCTCGAACGTGAAAGTGCGCGACGTGTCGAACGTGTCGCCGGGAAGCTGGACGTAGCCGTTTTCGCCATCGAATTTAAAGCCTCTGCCGACTTTCGCTTCGGCAAAATTCGTGTAGCTTTCCGCGCCGCTCAGCGTTCCGCTCGGCGCGACGGCTAATCTGCCGCCGAGCGCGGCGTTATGCGCGCCGGTAAAATCTTCGTAATTGTTTTCGGCGCGCCACCAGCTCACGGCGCCGCTCGGCAGCGCCGTCAAATCGCTGACGACGTTGACCGTGTAAATGCGCTTCAAAATTTCGCCGTTCGCGTAAGTTTTTTGCAGCGCGAAAACGTATTTGCCGCCCGAAGTCAAAGTTCCCGACGCCGAAATATTGCCGGGCGTGTTCGTTAAAGTCAGTCCGGCGGGCAGTTCGCCGACGATGGCGGTCGTCGAAGCGAAACAGGCTCCGACGGGCTGTCCGCTGTATTTTTCGTAATCCTGCGCGAAATTGTCGCCGACGCGGACGGCGAGATTGGTTTCGCCTTTGAAAAAATCCTGAATCGCCGTGCGTTCAAGCGTGAATTTCGACGAAGCCGACAGACCGCTGTTCGGTTTGCTGACCGTAATGGTGACTTCGCCCGTCGCCGGAATCGGCGCGTTCGGCGCGATGTCTATGATGGCGGCGATTTGATTGTCCGTCGAAAGAAAAGGATTAGACAACGTCACGCCGTTGACCGTCGTACTCGCCGCGCCGTTGAGCGTGTAGCGCAAATCTCTCGGATCGAAATTTTTGCCGCGCACTTTGCCGATAAAGATGGTCGCCGAAGTCGGACAGTTGACCACGACTTTCGGCTGCGGCAGAATTTCAAGTTCTCCGGCTTCGATGTTCGAGCTGAACGCTTTTCCGGCGCAGTCGAGGAAACTGATGCTGTCGGACGATTTACCTTTCGACAAATCGTTCGGCGCGGTCAAAACAAATTGCGCGTCTTTGCGCGACGCAACCATTCTGATGCCTGATTCGCTAATGTAATTGATCGAAAGAACCTGTTTTTCGACGCCGGTCGTCAGATTTTTATCAACGAACCAGCCGCCGCTGAGTCGCGCCGAATGACAGACGCCGTCCCAGTCAGCGTAGTCGAGCGTCGGCGAAAGCACGATGTTTCCCGTGCCCGGATCAACTTTGTTGAATTGGCGCGTGTCGGTGGAAACCGGCGGAACCGGATCGCCCGCGTGATCGTATTCGGGCAGCGTCGTTTCAA
>SXVE01000527.1 GCA_005790265.1 Acidobacteriota bacterium
ACGACGCGCAGACCAAACACTTTTTCGATAACCGTTACGGCACCGGACAGTCAACGCTCGACGGCATTATTCGCGCAACGAATATTTTGCTCGCCGGTAAAAATCTCGTCGTCGTCGGCTACGGCTGGTGCGGTAAAGGCGTCGCAATGCGCGCGCGCGGAATGGGCGCCAACGTCATCGTCACGGAAATTGATCCGATCAAAGCCATCGAAGCCGTGATGGACGGATTCCGTGTTCTGCCGATGGTCGAAGCCTGCAAACTCGGCGATTTCTTCGTCACCGTCACCGGCAACCGCCACGTTATTGACAAAGAACATTTTGAAGCGATGAAAGACGGCGCGATCGTCTGCAACAGCGGTCACTTCGATCTCGAATTAAACCTTGAAGCGCTGCGCGAAATGAGCTCGGAAGTCAACACGCGCCGCCCGTTCGTCGAAGAATACAGCGGCGTCAACGGCAAAAGCGTGATCGTTCTCGGCGAAGGACGTTTGATCAATCTCGCGGCGGCGGAAGGTCATCCGGCGAGCGTGATGGATATGAGTTTCGCCAACCAAGCGCTGTCAGCCGAATTTTTGGTCAAAGAACAAGGCAAACTTTCCGCCGGCGTTCACGTTCTGCCCGCCGAAGTTGACCAGGAAATCGCTTCGCTCAAACTGCGCGCGATGGGCGTTTCGATTGATACGCTCACGCCGGAAATGCTCGAATATATGTCTTCGTGGGAAACCGGAACCTAAATTCCCTTTTGTGTTTCCGCGAAATATATTAATAAATGATAAAAAGCGCTGTCATTATCTGGCAGCGCTTTTTATTGTAGTTTAACTCAATTGATTAAATTGAATAACCCGTAAAAATGCAAGGGAAAAAGAGAAAAGTTATTCCGCATTTGCCGTTGATTTTGTTAGGTTTTTACTTTTGAAATCAAATAAATGCCGATACCGGCGAACAAAAAGATCGGACTCCAGACGGCGAATGAAGGTGCGAGATAACCGTTGACGCCCAATTGTTCAAAGACGTTCGTCATTCCCATAAAAACGAGCCACACCGCGACCGCATAACCGATGGTCAAAACTTTTCCTTTGCGGCTCAGTGAAAGCGCGAACGGCGCCGTAAACAGCGTGATGATAAACGGCAGCACCAATGTTGCGTATTTTTTTTCAAAAGCAACCGCATAATTCCGTTTTTCGTACTCCGATTCGCTCGTCTCCATCATTTGTTTGGTTTCCGAAGCGGTGAGATGTGTCGGTTTTTTGTACAATTCCTGAAAAGGATTTTCGTTTTCGGCGAGTTCCCCGCCGCTCAGCGTTTCGGTCGTGATAACGCCTTCGTTGATCGAGGTTTTCTCCGCATCAACCGCAAAAGTGACGCGGTCAATTTTCCAGACGGCTTGCGGAATTCGGTAAATCGTCTGCAGTTTTGAATCGGCGGCGGAAAAATCGTAAACCGATAAATTTTTAATCGTTTGCGTGCGCGCGAAAGTATCGCCGTCAATTTCAAACGAATAAATTCGATTGTCGTTCGCCACCCAGTATCTTTTTTCTTTTTGCGCAACAATGCCGCGATTGCGAATCACCGCTCGCAATTCGTCCTGCTGCTGATTGGAAGACGGAAGAACGCGTTCTTGAAGCTGCCAGTTTAACCCGCCGATCAAAAGCATTAACGCAAAACACGGCAAAAGCAACCGATAAACGCTCAAACCGGCGGCAGTCCACGTCACTATTTCATTTTGCCGGGATTTCACGACGTAGGTGGCGAGCGTCGCGATCATTAATGCCGACGGTGCCAGTTGCAGATAGATAAAAGGCACGAGAAACAGCAGGTATTTCAGCAGCAAAAACAACCCGTTCTCAATCGTCCCGGCAAACTTCCACAATTCAAACGCCGTAAAAATAACATAAATGGCACTCAAAAATCCGAGCGTCAGAAAAAAATATTTGAGCAAACTGACAACGATGTCGAAATCAAGAATGCTGTTTGAATAAGTTTTGGCAAAACTGATGCGATTTTTTTTCCAGATTTTTCCAGGCGTGTAATCGCTTACGGCAAACGGTATTTTTATATTGTTAAGCGAAAATATTGAAAATACCGACGGCAGAACTATTCTGTTTGCCAAAAAAAGCCACGCAATCACCGCGATGCTCGCCGTTAGCGGCAATAAACTTCCGGCAAGAGCGCTGATTTGTTCGGTGCGCGCCAATTGTTCGCCGAGCAGAGCGATCAGGTAATATCCGATCAAACTGACAAGCGCCAAAAAAATGCCGAATCCTCTGCCGCGCCGATTGAAACGCAGAATCAGCGCCGCTCCGAGCACGGCGAAAATCAGCGGCGTAATAGATAAAATCAGCCGCCGCAGCATCAAAACTTGAGCTTCAATTTTTTGCCTGCCGCTTTTTGTTTCGGCATATCGCGCCAATTCGCTGATGCCGAGCTCATCCGGCGTCTGTTCGGAATTGCTGACTTTTTCGATTAATTCCCCGCGTTTGGTTTGAATCGCCAACCTGATACGCCCGACGTTTTCCGAAACGTATTTTTTGGGCTTCGCACCCGAACTTGCGGTAATGGCGTTTTTGACCGGCGCATCAGCATCGGAGATCGTGGTGATGACTGCATTTTCGAGCACCAATTCATTAGAATCCGCTTCAAAATCAATTCGACCGCTTTTTGATGTTATCAGACGCGTTGAATTGCTTTTTTTATCCTCATTATAAATAAAAACATTTTTCCACGTTCCCTTTTCGACATCTCCGTCTTTAACGTAAACCGTATAATCGTTGATTTCCGTGTTAAAAACGCCCGGTTCAATCGGCGATTCGAGTTTGTAAATCGCTGCCTGCACTGCCACTTGACGGACGATGCGCGCGGCGAATGGAACGCCTCTCAGATTGATGAAAAAAGCGAAAATCGAGAGAAAAAAGCCGAGCAGCAGAATCGGCACGACGATTTGAAAGTTTCCGACGCCGGCGGCGCGAACAGCGATTAATTCGCTGTCGCCCTGCATTTTGGAAAGCCCGATGATCACTCCGATCAAAATCGCCATCGGACAAGTAAATGCGATGACGTTTGGGGCGAGCGCAAATGTCAGTTGCCAGATCAAACCGGTCGGAATATTGGCGCTGAAAATAATATCGGAATAGCGGCTTCCCTGTTGTACGAAAAGAATGACGCTGAGCAGAATCCACGTAAAGATAAAATACGGCGTGACCGTCTGCAGAATGTATCTGGCGATTAAACCGCTCCAAATTTTCATTTTTAATCCGCGCTTTTGATCAGCACTTTTTCGCTGATCGCTTCGCGACCGAGAATATTTGAGATGATTCGCTTCAAAATTACCGAAATATCTTTGACTTCCGGGGCGTATTTCTCCGCGTAGGCTATGAAGCGCTCGGGCGGCATTTTTTGGGCGGCGTTGAAAACATCCCGTTCAATCGGAGAAATCGTCCGGCTTGATTTGGCTTTGGCGCATCTGCCGCACAACAGCTGATAATTCGCCTGCAAATTCACTCTTTCGTTGATTTCGATTACGGCGCGACACGAATCGCACACGCTCCAATCGGGCAGATAACCGCCGAGCCGCAAAAGCCACAGCTCGAAATACAAAACAATCGCTTCTAAGGCTTCCTGCTTGTTGGCAATTGCCGCCGTTTCCAGACAAATTCTGACCATCCGGTAAAGCCTGACGTTCGGCTCGTGCGGCGGAGCGAATTCCGCCAGAATTTCGGCGATGTAGGCGAATTTTTGCAGAAAAAAAGGATTGCCCGCGCTGTCGAAAAACGATTTGATCAACTCGCTTTCGCGAATCGAAACCAGATCGCGTTCTTCTTTTTGGTAAAAATGTATTTGAGAGATGGTAAATGGCTCGAGACTGCCGCCGAATTTGCTTTTGAGTCTTTTCGCGCCTTTCGCGACGCCGCGCACCAAACCCTGACGTTCGGTCAGGAAAACGATGATTTTATCGGCTTCGGATAAACTGTAGCTTTTTAAAATTACTGCTTCTGTTTCAACTAAACTCATTATTTCAAGTTTAACTTTTTTGCCGCTCGCTTCGACTCGCCTTTAATTTTTTCAATTTTTTCTGTTATTTTTCAGTTGTATCTAAGCCGTATTGAAAACAATCTCAATCTTTCAGAGCGGGAAAAAATAAAATAGCCAGGCGAGAGCGACGCTGATTAAAACGAATTGGGCGAATGATTTCAGCCCGGACAAAAACTTATCTTTAGTCGAACCGTTAGTGAAAACGCCGAATCCGACGGACACGAAAAACGCGAATCCGATCAGGTATAAAAAGTGAATCATTTTTTTCTCTCCTGCTGAATGTCAACCGCATCGAGCATTGCCAGATAATTGAGCAATCCGGCAATTTCCAAAAATCGTCCGCCGTATTCAAACGTCGCCAGCGCCGCCACATTCGCCGGCGCGTTTGAAAAAAATAAGTACGTCAGCAGTGATCCCAATCCGTTGCCGAGCCGCGAGAAAATATTTAGCAAATAGAGCAGCGCGCCGTCCTTAAATTCAAAACCCGGATAATATGCGCCGCCGCTGAGCACGGCGATGATAAACAGACTCCACACCGCGCCAGCAATCAGCAGCCCGCGTTTCCAGCGTCCTTCGATCATATGTCCGACGCCGGGCAACAGCCACGCGACGATTCCTGTCAACAAAAAATTGTTCATTTATTTTCCACCCGAACTTTCCAAAATCACTTTAAGCGTCGGCACTGCGACAGCTTTTTCATTTAACAATTTTATTAATGTAATCGCTTGTCAATATTATAGTTAGCGAAACCTCGAAAATGCTTTACTTTAACAAATAAAACTAACCCGACTACCTACGCAAAGAAAAAAAGAAAAATAGAAAAAAGAAAGAAAAAACAATCAATACAGTAAATATCTCTCACTCAATTTCTTAAAATCTTTTACGCCATTATCCCAGGAAAGTTCTATTTCTTCCAAAGACGTATTCTGCTCGATTTGTTTTCTCGTTTCACTCGTCCCGGCAATTACGTCGAATGGATTGCGGTCGAAAACGTATTCATAAGCGGTGTTTTTCCATTCAAAATCATCAGGGTATAAATGATAAAGCGTTTTGACCATAGCGATTCCCGTTATTACCGGCTTGAAAATGAGGCGGTCGGAAACGTGCACGATTACTCCGCCGCAGACGCTTCCGGCGTGTTTTTGAAACGTCGGTAAAAAGTTTATTTCTCGAAAGATAACGCCCGGCAGTTCGAGCCGGTCGAGAGCTTGTTTGTACGCGCGACCGTTTACGTACGGCGCGCCGACGATTTCAAACGGTCGCGTCGTTCCGCGTCCTTCGGAAATCTGCGTTCCCTCAAAATAAACCGTCGCCGGAAAAACAGTTGCCGTGTCAACCGTCGGCATATTCGGCGACGGCATCACCCACGGCGCGTCCGTTTCGTCCAGATATTTGTCCCGGTTCCAGCCGTCCATTCCGACGATTTTCAAATCGCAGCCGATGCCGAATTCTTTATTAAACAACACGGCGAGTTCACCGACGGTCAATCCGTGGCGCATCGGAATCGGAAATTGCCCGACGAACGATTCGTGTCCGATTTCGAGCACATTGCCCTCGACGTTTGTTCCGCCGATGGGATTCGGACGATCTAAAACGATAAATTCTACATTATGCGCCGCGCACGCTTTCATCGCGTTCGCCATCGTGTAAATAAACGTGTAGACGCGGCAGCCGACATCCTGCAAATCAAACACGACCGTATCGAGTTCCGCAAGCATTTCCGCAGTCGGTTCGCGCGTTTCGCTGTAAAGCGAATAGACCGGCAGTTTCGTCTGTTCGTCCACGATGTGCGCCGTCTCCACCATATTATCCTGAACGTCGCCGCGAATGCCGTGCTGCGGTCCGAATAACGCCGTCAGATTAATATTTTCGTGTGCGGCAAACAAATCGGCGGCGTGTCTGAAATGCCGGTCAACTGTCGCCTGATTGCAAATCAAACCGACTTTTTTGCCGCCGAATAATTCCCTGCTGTCTGCTATCGCCTTTTCCAATCCCAAACGAAACGTCGTCGCTTCCATCGTTTTCACTTTTTGTCTCCTCTCGCGCTGCAAAATTGAACGAAATTTTTAAATATTTTACTTGATAAATCATCCGTTTCGTAGGACAGTTCCGGATGCCACTGCACGCCCAAAACAAATTTATCTTCGTCGGTATCTTCAATGCTCTCAACGATTCCGTCGACCGCTCTGGAGCTGATTCTTAGATTTTCTCCGCAAATTCTGACCGCTTGATGATGATGAGAATTAACTTTAACAAAAACATTTTTGGCATTTTCGCCATCGGCTTTCTGCACGGTGTCGTCGCGAGTAATTCGGTTTAATAAAGTACCGGATTCAATCACGATATGATGCGAATTTCTTGCTAAAGGTCTGCCCTGTTCGTGTTTCAGACTGTTTGCCGCCTGCGCTTCGATGTCCTGAATTAAACTTCCGCCGCGAAAAACGTTCAGGCTTTGCATTCCGTAGCAAATCGCCAAAATCGGCAAATTTCTTTTGGCGGCTTCTTCGAGCACGAGAAAATCCGTTTCGTCTTTTTCCGGAATCACTGTTTTCAATTTCGGGTGCGGCTCTTCGCTGTAATAATGCGGATCAACGTCGGTGTCGCTTCCGGGCAGCAGAATTCCGTCTAATTCGTCCAAAATCGCGGCGATATAATCGCGTTTGGCAATCAAACCGAGATGAACCGGCAGCGCGCCATAATGTTCGAGTGCTTCGCAGTAGTTTCTGCCGAGATAAAAGCGACGGTTTTCCAAATCGAGTCGCATGGTCATACCGATGCGCGGTCTTTTCCTCATAAACCTTTTAATGTTCAGCCAAACGTGCGGCATCTGTCAATTTGAGCATTTCAGATTAAAGATTTATCATTGAGTTTTTTATGAAACGAGAAAATAACAGCAGCAAAATCCGCTCGACCACCGTTCTGCTCGTGCATCGCGACGGACAAGTCGCGATGGCGGGCGACGGACAAGTCACGCTCGGAGAAACCGTAATCAAAGGAAACGCGCGCAAAGTGCGCCGGATTTACAACGATCAGATTCTCATCGGATTTGCGGGCGCGACCGCAGACGCTTTCACGCTTCTGACCCGGTTTGAAGCGAAGCTCGAACAGTTTCAGGGTAAACTCGAGCGCGCCGCCATCGAACTCAGTAAAGATTGGCGCACCGACAAATACCTGCGCCATCTCGAAGCCTTGATGATCGTCGCCGATAAACAGGACGCGTTTCTGCTTTCCGGCAAAGGCGATGTCATATCATCGGACGAAGGTTTATTGTCGGTCGGTTCGGGCAGCATGTACGCGCTCGCCGCCGCCCGCGCGCTGCTCAAACACACGAATTTGCCGGCAGCCGAAGTCGCCTCCGAAGCGCTGCGCATCGCTGCCGAAATTTGCATTTATACGAATTCCGAAATTGTGCTCGAAGAATTGTAACTCCATTGATCCAACTTTATTGATTAAACAATTTGCATTGTAATAAACAACTTAATTTTTCCAAGTCCGGTTGATAAAAAACTTTTTAATATTTATAAAATGCCAATCTATCTCAGCGGCGAAACGCAGAAAAGCGCCGATTTCTTAAAACTTGACGACCTGACGCCGCGCCAAATCGTCGCGGAATTAGACAAATACGTGATCGGGCAAACGAACGCCAAACGCGCGGTCGCCGTCGCGCTGCGCAATCGTATTCGGCGACAGAAACTTCCGCCCGAAATGGCGCGCGACGTATTTCCGAAAAACATTTTGATGATCGGTTCG
>SXVE01000528.1 GCA_005790265.1 Acidobacteriota bacterium
GCCGACGACGAACGAAATTTTGCCGTTAACGTCTCTGATTTCAACAGTTCCTTTGCCGCTCGCCGTTTGATATTTGCCGATCAATTCTTTCGGCGCGTCCGGATTTCCGGCGAACGCGGCGGTTTTGATCGCGCCCGCTTTCGGCAAAGTGAAATTTCCCTGCGGCTGTTCGAGATAAGCGGAATCATCTTTAAACGTCACGAAAAATCCGTCGGGCGCGCCGCTCAATTTGTATTTTCTGCCCGCGACGTTTTCCAAAACGTAAGTCGGCTGACCGGGAACGACAGCGACGAGTTTGCCGTTTTCCATTTTGACTTCGATGTCGAAACCGGCGGCTTCAAAACGATATTTGCCCGTTTCTTTTTCCGGCGCAACATTGACAACTGCTTCATTCGATTTCGCGGCGTTCGGATCGCCCAAAATGTTTTCCCAAACAATCGGCATCAATTCGTTGCCGATTGATGATCCGGTGACGTTCGTCAGCAGCACGAAACCGAGTTTCTTTTCGGGAATCATCGCGACGAGCGAGTTGAAACCGTCAATATTTCCGCCGTGCTGCACGACTTTCAAGCCTTTCCAATCCTGCAAAAACCAACCCAAACCGTAAGACATTTTGCCCGCGACTTTCATCTGCGGTTTGAGCCATTCTTCAAAACCTTTTTCGGAAACAAGTCGTTTTCCGTTGATCGTTCCGCCGTTCAAAACGAATTTCAGCCATTTCGCCATATCCCCCGCGCTCGAATTGATCGAACCGGCGGGCGAAATTTCCAACAGATCGCGCGTCGGCAGATTGCGCGTTTCTTTCGTGTCGAAATTGTAATCGTAGCCGAGCGAATAGTCTTTAGCTTTCTGCATTTCCGCGACCGTCATCGTTGAATTTGTCATTCCGAGCGGCGCGAAAATGCGTTCGGGAACGAATTTTTCCCACGGCTGTTTCTGCACTTTCGCGACGATTTCGCCCGCCGCCGTGAACATTATGTTTTGATATTGAAACTTTTCGCGCAATTTCGCCGTCGGTTTCGCTTCGCCCGCAACTTTGATCAATTCTTCGCGATTCAATTTTCCCGTGACCATCGCCAAATCCGTGCGGTTCAAGCCGGACGAATGCGACAGCAAATCGCGAATCGTGATTTGCTGGTCGGTTTCTGCATCGTTGATTTTGAAATACGGCAGATATTTCTTCGGATTATCGTCGAGCGAAAGTTTGCCTTCGTCCTGCGACATCAACACCGACAGCGCCGCAAACGCTTTGGTCGCCGAACCGATGGCAAACTGCGAATCGGCGGTGACGGGAATTTGTTTGGCGAAATCTTTGTAACCCAAACCTTTTAAGTAAACGACTTCGCCATCTTTGACAATAACGAGCGAAACGCCGGGAATGCCGAGTTCTTTGCGCCGCGCGTCGAGTTTACCCTCGATTTTCGCGAGCCGCGACTGCAAATCGTCAGCAGTTTTAGTCTGCGCTGAAGCGGCGGTTTGCGCGTAACCGATTTGCGCAAGCGGCAGATTGAGAAACGAAAAAACTAAAAATAACGACAAGAAAAAGCGTAAATATTTTGTTTCAATCATAGAAATTTTGTTTTGCTTTGGCGGAATTGATGAACATCTTTTCAATCTACGCGAAGAAGCGGGAAAAAGTTTTCAACAAAAGTTTTCCACCTGTGGAAAACTTTCTTTGATTTTCCTTGTTGCAGATAATTTTTCGATTTTTATTTGCCAAACGGCGGCTACCGTTTACAATTGCCTTATATATGGGATTGGCGAAACTGAAAACAAAAATCGGCGTTGAAGATTACCTGACCGGCGAAAAGTCGAGCGACGTGAGACACGAATACATTTACGGCGAAGTTTTCGCGATGGCGGGTGCGAGCCTGCGGCATAATCGAATCGTAACCAACATCGCTTATAAAATTGACCGGCATCTGGAGAAATCACGTTGCGAAACATTCGTCGAAAGCGTCAAACTTAAAGCCGGCGCGCAGACATTTTATTATCCTGATGTAATGGTAGATTGCAGCGAATCGGCGCAAACCGCTTATTTTGTTGAAGAACCGATTTTGCTCGTCGAAGTTACGTCGCCTTCGACCGAGCGCACCGACCGCAAAGAGAAACTTGCGGTTTATCGAAATATTCCGACGGTGCGCGAATATCTGATCGTTTCGCAGGATAAAATTTCAATCGAAGTTCATCGCAAATTAGAAAACGGCGAATGGCAGGCAGAGATTTACGACGAAACCGATGCGGAAATTCGGCTCGATTCGATTGATTACGTTTTGCCAATCGAAGAAATTTACCGGCGCGTAGATTTCACTGCGCAATCTGACGAATTTCCGCAATAATTTCCGGCAGAATTTCCAGCGCGAAATCAACTTCTTCCGTCGTATTATATCTTCCCAACGAAAAACGAATCGCGCCCATTGCATCAGAATACGGAACGTTCATCGCTTGCAAAACCGCTGATGCCGTGTGATTTTCCGCGTTGCATGCCGAACCGGTCGAGACGCAAACGCCCGCGTCGTTAAGC
>SXVE01000529.1 GCA_005790265.1 Acidobacteriota bacterium
CGCGCCGAGTCCTGCGCCTGCGGCCCAACGCAACCGTGGCAGCCGTTGAGATGGACCCGGTGAACGTGGATCTGCTGCGGTCGAACACATGGAGCGTTCGCGACCGCGTGAAAAGGCGTGCAAAACGTCAGCGACGGCGACGGCGATCCGCTCGACATTTTGATTTTGTCGGAACATCACATTCCGCGCGGCGACATTATTTTGAAGGCGAAACCGATCGGCGGATTTTGTCTGATTGACGATAACGAAGCCGACGACAAAATCATCGCGACCTTAAAAGGCGACAAAGTTTACGAGCAGTATCACGAAGTTTCCGAACTGCCGAAAGGCATCGTCGAACGTTTCGAGCATTATTTTCTAACTTACAAACAATTGCCCGGCGGACACAATCAATGCGAAATCGCCTACAAATACGGGCGCGAAGAATCGTATCAAGTCATCGAAGCCGCGCGAATGGATTACCACGATCTGCTCGCGAAACTGAAATAACGCTTGTTCCTTGAATGCAGCAAAGCCGATGATTGAAAAATCGTCGGCTTTGCTGTGTAAGACTTTGAAATCGAAGTTCGGAACTCTGAATTTGATGTTCCGAACTTCGATTTCCGAGTTCAGAACATCAAATTCGCCGCTTTTTGCTTCAATTGCCGAGCTTTTTCAATCGAATTCCGAGTTTTATACTTCGATTTTCTAGTTGAAGAGATGGAATTCAGAGTTTTATACTTCGATTTCGGAGTTCGGAACATCGAAATTCGAGTAGAAAACACAAAAATCGGAGTTCGGAACATCGAATTTGATGTTCCGAACTCCGATTTTCATCTTCAAACAATCGCCGTCGTTCCTAATTTTACTCGTTTCGATGAATTATCAAACAGCGAACGTTTAACTCAAATTCTCCGGCAAAACGAATGCGCCGAGATGCGGTGTGCTCGTATTGAGACAGGTTTCGAGCGCGAGAATCAACGCATTGCGGAGATTTTCCGGCGTGACAATCGCGTCAACCAAGCCGCGCGCGGCGGCGTGTTTGGCGTCGAGTTCTTTTTCGTAAGTGTCGCGCACTTTCTGCATTTCTGCTTTGAGCGCGTCGTCCGGTTCTTTGCCTTCTTTTTTCAGCTTTTCAATCTGCGTGCCGAAAATCGCGACCGCCGCCGAATCGCCTTCCATCACGCCCATTCGTCCGGTCGGAAGTGAAAAAATAAAATCGGGATCGAAACCCTGTCCCGCCATCGCGTAATAACCCGCGCCCGACGCGTGATTGAGAGTTAAAACGAGCTTCGGCACAATCGCCGTCGCCATCGCTTCGACGAAATGCGCGCCCGCGCGGATAATGCCCGAATGTTCGGCTTCCGCGCCGACCATAAAGCCGGAAACGTCCTGCACAAACAAAAGCGGCGTGCCGTGCCGATTGCAGTTTTCGATAAAATACGCGGTTTTTTCCGCCGATTCGGTGTAAACGATGCCGCCGAATTTCGGCGGTTTGCCTTTCTGCTGCACCATTCCGCGATGGTTGGCGATGATTCCCGTCAAAATGCCGCCGATCCGCGCCGTGCCGCAAATCATCTCTTTCGCGTAATCCGCCTGAAATTCGTCGAGTTCGCCCGCGTCCAAAATCGAGCTTAAAACTTCGCGCACATCAGACGGCGCGCGATGATCTTCGGGCAGAATTTCGTAAAGTTTTTCCGCTTTATTTTTCGGTTTTTGCGCTTCCGTAATCGAAACGCGCGTTTCTTCTTTTTTCGGCAGCTCGCTGACCAAATCGCGAATTTTTTCGATACATTCTTTTTCGTCTTTCGTGCGGTAATGCGCGACGCCCGAAATCGCATTGTGCGTCAGCGCGCCGCCCAAACTTTCGTTATCAATCGTTTGTCCAGTCGCGCCTTTCACCAGATTCGCGCCGCCCAAACCCATAAACGACGTGCCTTCGACCATCAAAATCACATCTGAAAGCGCCGGAAGATACGCGCCGCCCGCGACGCACATTCCCATCACGGCGGCAATCTGCGGCACTTTCAAATAACGCCGCATCAGCGAGTTGTAATAAAAAATCCGCGCCGCGCCGTATTGACCGGGAAAAACGCCGCCTTGATACGGCAAATTGACGCCCGCCGAATCGACGAGATAAATGATCGGCACGCGATTGCGCATCGCGATTTCCTGCGCCCGCAAAATCTTCTTAATCGTTTCGGGATACCACGCGCCCGCTTTGATCGTCGCATCATTTGCCACGACGACGCATTCGCGACCGTGAATCTTCCCGATGCTGGTCACGACTGCCGCCGCCGGAGTCTGACCTTTATATTCGTCGTAAGCGACCAGAAGCCCGATTTCCTGTTGATACGCGTCGGCATCAAACAACAAATTAATCCGCTCGCGGGCGGTCAGTTTTCCCTGCTTGTGAATTTTCTCGATTTTCTCCGCACCGCCGCCGAGTTTGAGTTTTCTTTCTAATCTTTCAAACTCTTCGGAAAGTTCGCGAAGGCGTGATTTTTTTTCGGATACTTTCATTTACAAAAATAAATTTATTCCTTTTCCTTTATAATAAACGTCGGCACCATTCCACCGCCGCTCGAAACATTTGCCAGTTCCGAACTCGAAAGCCGCGTGAATGCCGAGCCG
>SXVE01000530.1 GCA_005790265.1 Acidobacteriota bacterium
CGTTTCGAGATCGCATAATTTTTCGACCGCGACGCTGCCGAATTCGCAGATTTTGCCCAAATCGTTACGCAGAAGATCAACGATCATCACGTTTTCCGCGCGATCTTTGACGCTTTTTAAAAGTTCTTCGCGCAAAAGCGCATCTTCTTCCGCCGTTTTCCCGCGCCGCCGCGTTCCTTTAATCGGCGATGCTGAAATCAACGAGATTGAGACATCGGATTCTGGATTTTGAATTCCATTTTTCCCATTTTCCGTTTTCCGTTTTCCACTTTCCATCTTGAAAAATCTTTCGGGCGAAGCCGAAACGACCGTCGAATTTTGGCGCTGCAAAAATGCGGCGAACGGTGCCGGATGATTTTTTCGCAGCGAGTAAAAAACACGCTGCGCAGACGAGTTTTCCGGCAGACGAACGCGCATTTGCTGCGTTAAATTCGTTTGATAAGTTTCGCCGCGCCCGATCAGCTCTCTGATTTCCTCGACGGCGGCGAGATATTCGCTTTTGGAAAAATTCGACGCGGAGCGCAATTTTTTTTCTGCTTTTTTCGTTTGAAAATCGGCGAAATGATTTTTTTCGGCGCTCGCCGCAATGAGCGCGTTTTCCATTTCCGCGAAACGCTTTTTATTGCCGCACAAAAAAGTTTCGTTAATATCGTAATCGTGAACGATGACCGCATCGTAAACGGCGAGAAAAACGTCCGGTTCAACAAATGACGAAAACTTTTTGACGCGCGCGTTGATATTTTCGAGTTTTAAGCCGAACTCGTAGGAAATCGTAAAAAATGAAAACAGCTCGCTCGAAGAAATTTTTCGGTCGAGAAAATCGAGCGTGGCGGCGGCGTCAGCATCGAAAATTTCAACAGTTTCAAGCGGATTTATTCCGGCGACGAGCAGATGCGAACCGAGATGATTGACCGCGCAGCTGTCGAGCAGACAGACGTTTTGCCGCCCGCTCAGATTGAGCAGCGCGGAAACTAAGCGGTCGGCGGATAAATTGATATTTTTGCGCATCAGTTTCAAAAAAGCCGATTTCAGCCGCCGAAAAAAGAAAAAATCAGCGGTTCTCCGTCAAAATTAATTTATCATTTTTGTTAGCCGTGTTAATCTTTGGAAACTTCTTTCAACCGAAATTTCAATAAATTATGATTCCGGAAACAAACAAAATTACATTGGTACGCGGACTCGGTTTGCTCGCGGCGATTTCGATTATTATCGGCAACGTCGTCGGCACCGGAGTTTTCCTAAAAGCGCGCGTGATGACGTGCAATCTCGGCTCGCCCGAATGGGTTTTGATCGCGTGGATTGCCGCCGGAGTTTTGTCGCTCGCCGGCGCTTTGACTTACGCCGAGCTGTCGGCGATGAAACCGGAAGCGGGCGGCGAATACATTTTTCTGCGCGACGCTTACGGCAAAATCTGGAGTTTTCTTTACGGCTGGATGCTGATTTTCGTCGGCAAAACCGGCGCGCAGGCTTCGGTCGCCGTCGTTTTCGCCATCGGCTTAAACGATTTTCTCGACGGCACTTTGAAACGAACGCTCGTTTCGCAAAACATTTTCGGTTATCAGTTCGAGCTGACTTCGCTGCAAGTTATCGCCGTGATGATGATCGTTATTTTTACGACGATTAACTGCGCGTCGGTCGCACTGAGCGGACGCATCGCGACGGTTTTAACATTCGTCAAAATAATTCTCATCGCGTTTGTCGGCGTCGGCGCGTTTGTTTGGGTAACGGGCGGAACGTTCGGTAATTTTTCGCTGATGAACACGGGCGGAGCGTGCGAAGGCGTCAGCGAATCGGTCAAATATGGCTCGGCTTCATATAATTTTATTTCCGGTTTCGGCGCGGCGATGCTCGGCGCGTTGTGGGGTTACGACGGTTGGAACAATTTGACGCTCGTCGCGGGCGAAATTCAAAAACCGGAGAAAAATATTCCCATCGCGCTGATCGGCGGAACGGTCGCCATCATCATTCTTTACACGTTCGTTCATCTCGCATATTTTTACGTGCTCGATCCGACGACGATTGCTTCCGTGTCAAAAGATTCGTCGGTCGCCAAAGAAGTCGTTTCCCGATTTTTCGGCGGCGATATGCAGACTTTCGCGACCGGATTTGCCGTCGCGCTGTTTACGGTCGGCTTGATGCTGTCGTCTATCGGAACGCTGCACACTTCGATTTTGACCGGCGCGCGCGTTCCGTATGCGATGGCGCAGGACGGTTTGATGTTTGAACCGATGGGCAGATTGTCCGAAGGAACGCGCGTTCCCGTGATCGCTCTCGTCGTGCAGGGAATTTGGGCGAGTTTGCTCGCGCTTTCCGGTTCGTTCGACACGCTGACCGATTACGTGATTTTCGGTTCGTGGATTTTTTACGCGCTGGCAACGTCGTCGGTGTTCGTTTTTCGCCGCAAATATCCCGATGCCGTTCGCCCGTATCGCGCATTCGGTTATCCGATTGTGCCGATTTTATTTTTGCTCGTCGCCGGATTTTTGCTGATCAACACGATTATCTCCGCGCCGACGCAGGCTTTCGCCGGAATTTTCCTGATTTTAGCCGGATTGCCCGTTTATTATTATTTGACCAGGCGAAATAACAGCGGCGCAAGTCGTAATTAAAAAGTAAATAAAAATGGCAATTTTGGATAGAAGAAGCGGACGCGAGCGGCGGCGCAATTTTCGATACGGCGTCACGATTGAAATCGAGTGGGAAAGCGCCGACGGCAGAAAAAAAGGAACGCTGAGCGACATCAGCGTCGAAGGCTGTTTTATTTTGACGGCGGGCGAGATTGCCGACGGCGAAACGGTGAAAATTTTTCTGCCGCTCGCCGGAGGAATGAAAGCGCAGTTCAACGGCGAAGTCGTCAATCACGTTTATGAAATCGGATTTGCCGCGCGTTTCGTCGAAGTGACGGCGACGCAGAACGATTTTTTGGAAAAATTCGTCGAGCGTTTGAAAAAATGAGCGGCTGCAAAATAATCAAACAAAACATCGCACGATTTTCGTTATTTTAAGAATTCAGCAGGATTTTTTAATGTTTTGACTTTCACAAAAAACTTGGCTGATTGAATTTCAACACTCAATCAGCCAGGTTTTTTTCGCCAAAAAATTCTCCGTCGTTAGATTTCTTTTAACTTTTCGAGCGCTTCGACGGCGATTTCGCGGTCGTCGAAATGAAATTTATCGTTGCCGACGATTTGGTAAGTTTCGTGTCCTTTGCCAGCGATGATGACGACATCGCCGGGTTGAGCGCGTTTGATCGCTTCGTGAATCGCATCGCGGCGGTCGGAGATTTTCAAATAGGGAGAATCGGTGTTTTTTACGCCGACTTCGATTTCGTCAATAATTTGCAAAGGATTTTCCGTGCGCGGATTGTCCGATGTAATAATCACGAAATCGCTTTTGTTTCCGGCGACTTCGCCCATCGGCACGCGTTTCGTTTTGTCGCGGTCGCCGCCGCAGCCGAAAACCGTGATGATTTTGCCGTCCGTCAGATCGCGCGCCGTTTCGAGCGTATTTAAAAGCGCGTCGTCCGAATGCGCGTAATCAACGACGACGGCGAAATCTCCGCCCGAAGCGACGCGTTCAAATCTGCCGGGCGCGCCGACGCAAACTTTCAGACCGGCGACAATTTTATCAAGGTCGTAACCGAGCTCGAGCGCGGCGGCGGTCGCGGCGAGCATATTGTAAACATGCGGTTTGCCGACGAGCGGCGACTCGATTTTTCGGTTTCCGGCAGGCGTCTGCAAATCAAAAGACGTTCCTTTGAGCAGCGAAACATTGATGTTTTGCGCCGTCAGATCAGCCGCCTTATTCTGCGCGAAAGTAACGACTTTCTGATTCGCTTCCTTTAGTTCGTTTGCTAATTTCGCGCCCCATTCATCGTCAATATTAATCACGCACGAACCGGGTTTTTCCCCTAAACGCCCATCAAACAAACGTTTTTTCGCGTCATAATAATTTTCCATCGTCTCGTGGTAATCGAGATGATCGCGCGTCAGATTGGTAAAAATCGCGACTTTGAAACGCAGCCAGTCGCAGCGGTGCAGATCAATCGCCTGCGAAGAAGTTTCCATCACCGCCATTCGGCAGCCATTTTCCACCGCTTCGCGCAGAAATTTGTTCGTGTCGGACGCTTCGGGCGTTGTTCGCACCGCCGGTTCGCTTTTTTCGCCGATGCGGTATTCAACCGTTGTCAGCATCGCCGCTTGATCTCCGGCGCTTTCGGCGAGCGCGAAACAAAGATAAGTCGTCGTCGTTTTGCCGTTCGTGCCCGTAATGCCGACGAGCTTTAGATCGTGCGACGGTTCGCCGTAAACGATTGATGCGGCTTTCGCTAACGCTTCGCGCGCATTTTTGACTTTGAGCCACGCGCCTTGAAAATCTTCGGGCGCATCCGATTCGGAAATCACGCCGACCGCGCCGCGCCGCATCACATCGGCGACAAAACGATGTCCGTCAACGGTCGTGCCGCGAATCGCCGCAAACAAAGTTCCCGTTCCGGCTTGCCGCGAATCGTGCGTCACGCCGGTAACTTCCGCCCGTTCGTCGCCGGCAAATTCGGCATCTAATAATTCGGCAATCAGCCGCACGGCTGTTTTTTGAAAAGTCAAAATACGTATCCTCAGAAAAATCTTTGTGCTGTAAACTTTTTGGATTATACGATTTTGATTTGATTTTGAAAAATACGTTAAAATTATGTTGTTATAAGGAGTGTAAAGCATTGAACTGGATCAAACTCATCTTAATTGCCATCGGGCTTTTCGTGGTCGCCTCGTTAGCGTTTTCGATTGTCGGAATCATTTACAGCGCGGTGTTTTATTTGTTTTTGCTCGGCGTCGTCGCCGTCGGCGGAACCGTCGCTTACAAACTTCTTATAAAAAAATCGGAACCGGCGAAATTAGAGGAAAAAACGCCGATTGGAATTGCCGACTTAAATAATGCTGACCGCGCGCTCGAAGAATACAAACGCCGGTATTTGTCTGAATAAATCACCTCGCAAATTGTCGGGCTAGACATTCTTTTTCAAACAGGATAAATTCAATTCTGTTTGATTTTCGGCAACACGCCGAAACACTTGCCGAGATGGTGTAATTGGTAGCCACGCAGGTCTTAGGAGCCTGTGGAGAAATCCGTGCGAGTTCGAGTCTCGCTCTCGGCATTCGATAATTTTTTCTCGTTTAAGGTTTGTCATTTTGAGCATTAGACGGAGCGCGCAAACGTCAATTAACAAATTCAAGAGCGGTTTCTCGAAAGCGGGAAATCGCTTTTTTATTACTCTTTTCAAACGTGATTAATCGGCACACAGCGTTTCGCGCCGCGCCGCAAAAATCATCTATTAGACATTTAAATCCAAGTTGGTTATTCTTTTTTTGTTACCGAAACAAACTTAAAAGAACAAATTTTACAAGCATAATGAACACAGAATTAATTGAAGTTTCCGCGACGCAGCGCGAAATTAAAATACAGATTGACGCTGCAACTATTAAAGAAGCGTATAACAAAGTCAGCAAAAAATACGCGAGCGCCGCGAACGTTCCCGGTTTTCGTAAAGGCAATGCGCCGCTCGACGTCATCAGGCTGCGCTTTAAAGATGAAATCAGCAACGACGTTTTGCAGGAAGTTTTGCCGAGAGCCGTCAGTCAGGCGATTGAAGAACACGATTTGCAGCCGCTCGCCGAGCCGCAGCTTCATTTGGACGATGCGGAAAACATCAAATTAAACGGCTCGCAGCCGGTTTCGATTCACGCGCACGTCGAAGTGATGCCGGAAATTCCGACGCCCGAATACAAAGGTTTGGAGCTGACGCGCCGCATCAAACCGGTTGATGATGCGCAAGTCGAAGATCTGATCGCCGAGCGCCTTCAGCAGCAATCTTCGCTGATTCCGGTCGAAAATCGTAAATCAGCCGAAGGCGACACGGTGATTGTTGATTTAGAAGGAACTTTCGTTAACGAACCGGACGCCGAACCGATTAAAGCCGACGATTTGGAAATTCCAATCGGCGATGAAACGATTGAAAAATCTTTTTCGGAAAATTTAATCGGATTGGAACCGGACGAGGAAAAAGAATTTACGGTCGCATATCCGGAAGATTTTTCGTCGCCGGCGCTCGCGGGGAAAACAATCAATTATAAAGCGAAAGTGAAATCGGTCGGCAAAATGGAAACGCCCGAACTAAACGATGAATGGGCGAAAAGTCTCGACGAAGGTTACGAATCGCTCGCCGATTTGCGCGCTAAACTTCGCGCAGACATGGAAAAATTCGCCGAATCGGACGCCGACGCGCGTTTGCGCAACGACGCGATTGCCGATTTTATCCGCAGTCACGCTTTTGAAGTTCCGAACACGCTGATTGACGTTCAGGCGCGAAATCTTTTGAATAATTTCGCGCAGGATTTGCAGCAGCGCGGCGCGGATTTAAATAAAGTTGACAAAGAATTCGTGCAGATGGCTTTCAATCAAATGCGCACACAAGCCGAACGCGACGTGCGCGGCGCGATGCTGCTCGAAAAAGTTTCCGAACTGGAAAACGTCGAAGTCGCCGATGAAGAAGTAGCCGAAGAAATTCAGAAGATGGCGGAATATTACCGCGCGACGCCCGAAGAAATTAAAAAATCGCTCGCCGAACAGCAGGGCGGCGAGGAAAACATTAAAAATAATCTGCGCACGCGCAAAGCTATCGAAGCGCTGATCGCGCACGCGAAAGTTTCCGAAGGCGAGTGGATTGATGAAAATTCGTTACCGGCGGACGAAACCGAAAACATCGGACTCGAAAATGTAGAATCCGAAAACGCCGATTCCGCAGAGACGACAAATGTCGAAGCCGAAGCGCAACCGGCAGAAGCGGAGAAAAAAGAAAAGAAAAAAGCTGAAGAAAAAGCGCCGAAGAAAAAAGCAGCCAAAGAGAAAAAATAACGCAGGCTCTTCTTCGTGCGGAGTTGCAATTTTGAAGATAAGTTGTAAAATCAAAAATCGAAACGGCAAGAAGCCTTTCTTTCAACAACTTATCTTCGCTCATTTAAACAATTTCTTGAACAAAATTCCTGAAATTTTAAGGAAAATATAAAGAGAGAAAAAATATGGCTTTAGTTCCAATGGTTGTCGAACAGACTTCGCGCGGCGAACGTGCTTTCGACATCTTTTCACGATTATTAAAAGACAGTATCATTTTTATCGGCACGCCGATTGACGACCAAATCGCTAACTTAATCGTCGCTCAACTGCTGTTTCTCGAAGCCGAAGACCCGGAACGCGATATTAATTTGTATATCAATTCGCCGGGCGGTTCGATCACGGCGGGAATGGCGATTTACGACACGATGCAGTTTATCAAAAACGACGTGACGACGATTTGCATCGGACAATGCGCTTCGATGGGCGCGCTTTTGCTGGCTGCCGGAACCGCCGGAAAGCGTTTCGCGCTGCCGCATTCGCGCATTTTGATTCACCAGCCGTCCGGCGGCGCGCAAGGTCAGGCGACCGATGTGCGCATTATGGCGGAAGAAATTTTGCGGATGCGCGAACTGACTTCGCGTATTCTGGCGCATCACAGCAAACAGAGTTTCGAGCAAGTCGAACTCGACGTGGAACGCGACCGCATTTTATCGCCGATTCAAGCGAAAGAATACGGTTTGATTGATGAAGTAATCGAACACCGAGAAAAATAATTAAAAATGGAAAATGGAAAATGGGTAATTAGAAACCGGAGAAAATCTTTTTCTCGGTGTTCGATGTTATCCATTATCCATTATCCATTATCCACTTCTAATTTATGCCCCAATTTCGTCGTCCTGAAGAATTACTCTGCTGTTCGTTTTGCGGCAAATCGCAAAACGATGTGCGCAAACTGATTGCCGGTCCCGGCGTTTATATTTGCAATGAATGTATTGACATTTGCAACGAAATCATCAATGACGACGAACAGACCGAAACGGCGACGATGCGAAGCGCGTTGCCGAAACCGCAGGAAATAAAACATTTCTTGGACGAATACGTCATCGGTCAGGACGAACCGAAAAAGCGTTTGTCCGTTGCGGTTTACCAGCATTACAAACGGCTCGAATTAGCCAAACGGCGAGCGGACATCGAGCTGCAAAAATCCAATATTCTGCTGATCGGTCCGACGGGAACAGGGAAAACTTTGCTCGCGCAAACATTGGCGCGCGTGTTGAGCGTTCCGTTTTGTATTGTTGACGCGACGAGTTTGACCGAAGCCGGTTACGTCGGCGAAGACGTGGAAAATATTCTTTTGCGGCTTTTGCAGTCAGCGGGCAATGACGTTGAAAAAGCGCAGACCGGCATTATTTATATTGACGAAATTGATAAGATTTGCCGCAAGGACGACAATCCTTCGATTACGCGCGTTGTTTCCGGCGAAGGCGTGCAACAGGCGCTTTTGATAATTCTCGAAGGAACCATCGCCAATATTC
>SXVE01000531.1 GCA_005790265.1 Acidobacteriota bacterium
ATCGCGTCGCGCAAATCTTCGTATTGCGCCGAATCAATCGGATAAAGTCCGGCGAAAACCATCGGCTTGATTTCCTGAAAACCGGGAAACGGCGTGTCAACCGGACGCGCGGCTTCGGTGATCGTGTCGCCGATTTGTACGTCGGCAACGGTTTTGATCGAAGCGGTTAAAAATCCGACTTCCCCGACTGAAAGTTCGTTGATCGGCGTCGGGCGCGGACGATTGACGCCGAGAGTTTCCACCAAATATTCGCGTCCGGTGTTGAAAAACCGGATTTTCGTGCCTTTTTTAATCGTGCCTTCGATGATGCGGAAAAGCACGATAACGCCGCGATAACTGTCGTACCAACTGTCGAAAATCAGAGCCTTGAGCGGCGCGTTCGCATCGCCCTGCGGCGCGGGAATTTTGGCGACGATTTGTTCGAGAATCTCGTCAACGCCGACGCCGGTTTTCGCACTCGCTAAAACCGCATCGCTCGCGTCCAAACCGATAATATTTTCGATTTGCTCTTTAATGCGGTCGGGTTCAGCCGACGGCAAATCAATTTTGTTGAGCACCGGCAGTAATTCGAGATCGTTTTCGAGCGCTAAATAAGTGTTCGCCAAAGTCTGCGCTTCGACGCCCTGCGACGCGTCAACGATTAAAAGCGCGCCTTCGCACGCCGACAGAGAACGCGAAACTTCATAGGAAAAATCAACGTGTCCGGGCGTGTCAATCAAATTTAAAACATATTGCTGACCATCTTTCGCTTTGTAATCGAGACGAACGGCGTGCGCTTTAATCGTGATGCCGCGCTCGCGTTCCAAATCCATATCGTCAAGCAACTGCGCTTCCATATCGCGGTCGGCGACGGCGCCGGTTAATTGCAGAATGCGGTCGGCAAGCGTTGATTTGCCGTGATCAATGTGGGCGATGATCGAAAAATTTCTAATAAAATTGGGGTTCATAAAAAAGCTGTCCGAAAAAAGTTATAGACAAAAAAGAATCTAGTAAAATACAATAGCAAAACAATTGTTGATTCGCACTAAAAAGCGTTTTTTTGCCAGTATCAAAGTTTGATGATTAACGTCGTTTATATTCTATCTGAACTAGGTAAAGTTTTTTAATCGTTTGAATCTGACTGCCGGAATCGAACGAATAAGTGTGTATCGAACTGTATTCGGCTTATTGCCGAGAATCTATTAAATGCTTTTTTTACTTGTCGTTACACTAATATAAGTTAGTTTAACGAACAATAACTTTGAGCAAAACCAAAATTTTGCTTAGTCGGCTGATCAATTTGTCAGCCGGAGAACATTCAGGAGGGTCAATATGAAGAAAACTTTTAATAAGCGTAGTGGCTTCAGCTCTATGCTTTTTTTATTTGGCTTGCTTTTTCTGGCAGGCACGATAAATGCGCAAACCGGCACGGGTTTCTATGGCGTAACAACTTCCAATCAGCTCGTTCGTTTTAACAGCGGAACGACCACGACCACAACGACGGTCGGCAATATTGGCGGTTTGCAGGCGGGCGAAAACATCGTCGGCATAGATTTCAGACCGGCAAACGGTCAGCTTTATGCTCTCGGCAGCAGCAGCAGACTTTATACAATTAATGTCGGCACGGGCGTCGCAACGCAGGTTGGCACAACGGGCGCTTTTACACTGAACGGAACGGAATTCGGGTTTGATTTCAACCCGACAGTTGACCGTATTCGCGTAGTTTCAAACACCGGTCAAAATCTGCGGCTCAATCCGAACGACGGAGCTCTAGCGGCAACCGACCCGAATCTTAATCCGGGAACTCCGCAGGTTACCGCCGCCGCTTACACGAACAATTTCGCCGGAGCGACGACAACCACGCTTTACGACATTGACACCAATAACGATACGCTTTACCGGCAAGATCCGGCGAACGCGGGAACTCTCGTTGCCGTCGGCGCGCTCGGCGTTGACGCCAGCGCCGTCAACGGTTTTGACATCGCTTCGAGCAACGGTTCGGCTTTCGCCGCATTGACCGTCGGCGGAACGACGCGTCTTTACAGTATTAATTTGACGACCGGTGCGGCAACGGCAGTTGGAACTATCGGCACCGGCACGGGCACCGCATTGCGCGGTTTGGCGATTGGCTTCGGCACCGCAGCCAGCGGCACGACAGCACTTGATTTCGACGGCGACCGCCGCGCCGATTATTCGGTTTTCCGTCTGACCAATAATACCTGGTACGTTAACCGCAGCAGCAATAATTCGTTATTTTCCGTACAGTTCGGATCAGCGGCGGAAGATATTCTGACGCCGGGCGATTACGACGGCGACGGTCGCGCTGATGTTGCCGTTTGGCGACCTTCAAACGGAACGTTTTACGTGCTCCGCAGTTCGGACAACGGATTCCAATTTGTCCAATTCGGTCAGCGCGGTGATGAACCGGTGGCGCGTGATTACGACGGCGACGGTCGTACCGATTTTGCTGTTGTTCGCCGCGCGAACAACGTGATGACCTGGTATATTTTGACGAATCAGGCAAGCGCCAGTTTCCGCGCCGTTCAGTTCGGTTTTGCCAGCGATGTCGCGGCTCCGGGCGATTATGACGGTGACGGCAGATTCGACATTACCGTTTATCGCGGCGAAACCGGACAACCGGCAACTTTCTATGTGTTGAACAGCGGCAACAATTCCGTCACGGTTCGCCAATTTGGAATCGGCGGCGACGTTGTTGTTCCGGGCGATTACAATGGCGACGGTCGTACTGACTTTGCCGTCGTGCGTCTCGGATCGCCATACACTTGGTATATTTTGCAGCCGGATAATACGACGATTCGCTTCGTGACATTCGGACAAAAACCGCACTACACGGCGCAAGCCGATTATGATGGCGACGGCAGAACGGATATCGCAGTTTGGGATCCGATCAGCGGCAACTTTGTCGTGTTGAGAAGTTCAGACAACACCGCAAGTTTCTTCAGATTCGGTCAAAACGGTGATTATCCGGTCGCTAACTACGATACACACTAAAATTAAAATTTCCGTTTTGCCGTCGGGCGATTTTCTAAACTCAATAAGTTCAGGATTTCAAACGATGGCAAAACGGAAAATTGCAAGGAGGATTTTAATGAAAAAATTACTTAAAAAAATCGGAAAAGGTTTAGTCGGATTATCGCTAATCTTTTCAATGTCAGCTTTGCCGTCGCTCGCTTCAAGTCACCGCGAAGCGCCGCTTCTCGCTTTTGATCCGGGCGCAGACAACACGGACGTTTACGCATTTCGCAGTATCGAGCCGGGACGCGAAGGTTTTGTGACCTTAATCGCAAACTTTATTCCGTTTCAGGTTCCGTCGGGCGGACCGCATTTTTATCGTTTCGACGATACGGTGCAGTATGAGATCAAAGTAGACAACACCGGCGACGGAACAGAAGACGTGACGTATCAATTCCAGTTCACAACCGAGTATCGCAATAGAAACACGATTCTCGGAATGAACGCGGTTAATGAAAACGGCGTTATCTCTTCGCTGAACGACTTCGATTACAACGAAGTGCAAACTTATCGAATCACTCGCGTTGATTCCGGAGCCGGTCGTCGCGGACGCGTGATCGCTTCCGGTTTGACCGTTCCGCCGGACAACGTCGGACCGCGCGTAACGCCGAATTACGAACAAAATCTCGGACAAGCGGCGATTTATAATTTGCCGGGCGGCGGACGCGTTTTCGCCGGACAGCGTGATGAAGGTTTCTTTATTGACGTCGGCGGCGTTTTTGACGCTTTTGCTTTCCGTTCGCTCGGAGCAAGCGGCGGCGTGGATTCGTTAAGAACATTAAATGTAAAAACCATTGCTCTGGAAGTGCCGATTCAGGAAATTACCCGCAATCGTACGGTTCCGAGCAGCCCGACTGCGGCGGATGCGGTTGTCGGCGTTTGGTCAACTGCCAGCCGTCGCACGACGCGCGTTATCCAAAATGATGGCTCGCGCATCACATCTGGCGGATTTGTTCAGGTTTCAAGACTTGGCAGTCCGCTGGTTAATGAAGTCGTTATTCCGCTTGGACTCAAAGACGCTTTCAACTCGCTTTCGCCTGCCGGTGATGCGATTGCCGCTCCTTTCGTGCTCGATCCGGAGCTTCCGAAATTGATCAGAACCGCTCTCGGATTGTATGGTCCGCTTGGTGGTCCGCCGATCAGCATCAATATTCCGCCGGCGCCGCGTAATGATCTGGTGCAGATTTTTGCAACCGGTATTCCGGTAAATGCTGTGACCGGACCGAATTACACGACGTTTTTGTCGGACGGAACGCCGCATGAATATCTGCGTTTGAATGTCGCAATTGCGCCGACGCCGTTTGCCAACATCAATCGTTTGGGATTGCTCGGCAACGACG
>SXVE01000532.1 GCA_005790265.1 Acidobacteriota bacterium
ACCGCGTTTTCCGGCGACGGTTAAAACGCGCCAGATATTGAGCTGGGCGAAAATGTCCAGAATGACCGAAAGCAGAATGACGAAACCGAAGCTCGCCAAAAGTTGTTTCGTGAAAACGGTCGTCTGCGTCAAAAATCCCGGTCCGACGGCGGAAGTCGCCATCAAAAATGCCGCGCCCAAGATAACCGACGATAACGAATTTTTTTTCATAAAATTGACAATCGAAAATACGTGAAAAAGTATTAAACAGCGCCGATTTTAATATTGTTTTCAATCAAACTCTGCCGAATCGCCCGCGCCAATCGAGCGGCACGCGGCGCGTCGCCGTGAATGCAGACGGTTTCGGCTTTGATCGGAATGATTTGACCGTCAACTGTAGTTACGGTTTGCGTTTTAATCATTTGCAGAATTTGCGCGATTGAATCGCGCTCGTTTTCGATCAAAGCGTTCGATTGAACGCGCGGCGTCAATGTTCCGTCGGTTTGATAGGTGCGGTCGGCGAAAACTTCCGACACGGTTTTCAGCTTAATTTTTTCCGCCTCGCTGATTAAATAACTGCTGGAAAGCCCGTAAAACGACAGCGTTTCGTCAAAAGCTTTGACGGCGCGAACGATGGCGGCGGCAATCGGCTGATTGATCGCCGCCGAATTATACAGCGCGCCGTGCGGTTTGACGTGCCGCATTTTCGCGCCCGACGCTCGGCAAATTCCGTTTAATGCCGAGATTTGATAAATCACGACGTCGAAAATTTCCTGCTCGGACATTTTCATTTCGCGTCTGCCGAACCCTTGCAAATCGGGAAACGACGGATGCGCGCCGATTGCAATGTTTTTTTTCGCCGCCGCTTCGACGGTTTGCCGCATCACCGTCGCATCGCCCGCGTGAAAACCGCACGCGACGTTGACGGATGAAACGTAATTCATAATTTCGGCGTCGCTGCCCATTCGCCACGCGCCGAAACTTTCGCCCATATCGCAATTGAGATCAATGGAAATCATCGGAAAACCATAAAAACAAAAAAAGTCAGTTTGAAAAGACAAATCGGCAGCGAAAATCAACTCGATTGCATCGCATATTTAACGCCGATTTTCAGCAATTTTAAGTCTTTTTCGTGTTGGTGCAAAACGTTTTCCGCTTCGTCCGGCGCAATCAAATAAAACGCGATTTTGTCGTTCGCGCCGAGCTGCGCGACGAGCGGCAAATCCGTTTCGATCACGTTTCCGAGACGCGGATAACCGCCGGAAGTTTGGTGATCCGCCATTAAAATTATCATCTGACCGTCGGGCAGCAGTTGAATCGTACCGAAATTAACGGCGGCGGAAACCATCTCTTTTTGATTGAGCAAATAAATCGGCGCGCCTTTCAGCCGAAAACCCATTCGGTTGGAATCGGGCGAAACGACGAAATCGTAGTGCCGAAAAACTTGCTCGCCGTGCGCCGTCAACAATTCAAATTCCGCGCCGGCGACGACGCGAACCGTCGGAAAACGACTGTAAAAGGGCAATAGAGAAGCGGCGATTTTGAAAGAAGACTGCGCCGCGCCGCCGGGCAAAAATTGCGCGCGCGACTTGCTCTGAAAATTGATCGTATCGCCTTTTTCTAATTTTCTGCCTTGAAAACCGCCGATTTTCGCCATCAAATTGGTGCTGCCGCTACCGAGCCATTTTTCGACGGCAAAACCGCCGTTCACCGCAAGATAAACCAGATTACCGAATTTTTTTTCGGGAAACCTCAAAACACTGTTTTGTTCGGCGTGATAAACTCTCCAGTTTTTGATTGATTTTTCGTCGAGGCGAGCGGCAAAATCAGCGCCGCCGACGGCAAAAAACGCGTTCTCGACAAACTTTATTTCCGCCGCCGGAAAATTCATTTCGAGCACCGTTTCGTTTTCATTATTGCCGAGCAAAATATTCAACAATCGCGCCGCCGTGCGATCCATCGCGCCGTTCGGATTAATTCCGTATTGGCGCGCGCCGGTTCTGCCCGTATCCTGAAACGTCGTTAAAATACCGGGTTTTTGAATAATAATGCTCATTGCTGTTGCGCGTAAAATTTCACTGTATCGCCCGTTTGCAGAAGCGTCGGCGAAGCGGAATGCGGCGTAAATATTTCCACATCGGTTCTGCCGATAATATGCCAGCCGCCCGGCGATGCAAACGGGTAAATACCGGTTTGTCGTCCGGCGACGGCGACGCTTCCCGCCGGAACCTGCAAGCGCGGATTAGCGCGGCGCGGCGCGGCGATCCGCTCGTCAACTTCGCCCATATAAGCGAAACCAGGCAGAAATCCAAGCATAAAAACTCGGTAAACTCGATTGGTGAAAATTTCGATCACCTGCTGTTCGCTCAAACTTTTTGATTCGGCGATAAAACTCAAATCAAGTGCGTCATGCGCGGCGAACGAAACGGGAATTTCGATTAAACGGGAATTTTCGTTTTCCGCGTCCGGCAATTCGGTCAGCGCTTTTTCAACAAAATTTCGCACGGCGGCGAATGCGGTCGGGAATGCGGAAAAATTCTTTTTGACGATGCTGAAATCGTAGAAAATCGTTGTCGAAGAATAAGCGGGAACCGCTTCGATCAAACCGTCGAACGGATTTTCGGTTAAACGACGCGCCAGTGAAATCGCGCGTTTGTTCGCGGCAAGCGAGATTGCGTCGGCAAATTCAATCGTCATCGCGCTTTCGCCGAGCGGGAAAATTATTACGCGTTCGTTTTCCATTATTCGTAACTTTCGAGCACGTCGAGCAGCGTCGGGCTTTTCGTTTCGACGTTGTAAATTAACGCCGCATGGCGCGCGAGTTGGTCAAAAATCCGGCTCAAAATTTCATCGTCCGTGTGCCGCGAAAAATTGAGCGTCAGCCCGTCGGGATGATTCTCAATCGTAAATGCGGGCAAAATTTCAGCGATGGCAACGGATAAATTTTCTTCCGAAATATGACGTATGAAAATTTTGACTTGCTGCGTTTCGCGATTTCGGCGGCGCAGATTCTGCGGCGAATCAACCGCGCGAATTTCGCCTTTGGAAATAACGGCGACGCGCTGACATAATTGTTCGACTTCGGTTAAATTGTGCGAAGTCAGCAAGATGGAAACGTTTTCGAGCGCGCTGATCAAATTTCGCAGCTCGTCGGCGGCAAGCGGATCGAGCGAGCGCGTCGGTTCGTCGAGCAGAAGAATCGGCGGCGCGGGCAAAAGCGCGCGGGCGATGGCGAGTTTTGGTTTATTGCCCGTGGAAATCTCGGAAAAACGCCGTTTCGCCAGTTCCTGCAAATTCAATCGCTCAAAAATATCGCCGATTTTGCGCCGCGCTTCGGCGGTCTTCATTCCGTAGAGTCGGGCAAAAAACAATAAATTGCGCTCGCATGAAAGCCGCCAGTAAAACGAGCGTTCTTCGGCGGTTGCCAAACCGATCAGCGAGCGAACTTTCACTTCGTCTTTGACCGAATCGAAATTGCCGACCGTCACCGCGCCGCCGCTCGGCTGAACGAGCGTCGCGATAATTTTCGACAAAGTTGTTTTGCCCGCGCCGTTGCGCCCGATTAACCCGAAAATTTCGCCGGTTTCGATGGAAAAACTAACGTTTTTTAAGGCTTCGACCGGCGGTTTGACCGCGACGCCAAACGTTTTTTTGAGACGCGGAAACGACGGCGGATAAGTTTTCGATAAATTTTCGATGCGAATCGCCGTCATTTTTTGTTTTGCGGTTTGTTGCTGAAATTTTAACGTTTGCGCTGTTTCGGATCGAGATATTCGCGCAGTCCGTCGCCGATAAAATTAAAAGCGAGCACGGTCAGCGCGATGGCAAAGCCGGGAAAAAACAAAACGTGCGGCGCGTTGTATAAAATATCGAGTCCGCGCGCTTCTTCGATCATCGTTCCCCACGACGGCGCGGGCGGCGGAATTCCCAGACCCAAAAAAGAAAGCGACGCTTCGGACAAAACCGCGCCCGCCATTCCCAAACTCGCCTGCACGATCAGCGGTTGAATCGCGTTCGGCAAAATGTGCGTAAACAAAATTCGCCGATTGCTCGCGCCGAGCGCGCGCGCCGCCTGCACGAAATCGTATTCGCGGACTTTCAAAACCTGACCGCGAATGACGCGCGCGTAACCGACCCAGCCGATAATGCACAGCGCGAGAATCAATTTGCCCAAACCCGCACCGAGAAAAGCAACGAGCGCGATTGCGAGCAGCAAACCGGGAAAAGCGAGAAAGACGTTGAAAACGTAGCCGGACAAAAATTTGTCAACGAAACCGCCGTAAAATCCGGCGATGGCGCCCAAAATCGTGCCGATAATTGTGGAAACGACGACGACCGTAATGCCGACTTGCAGCGAAATGCGCGCGCCGAAAATAACGCGCGAAAAAACGTCGCGACCGAGCGAATCAGTGCCGAACCAGTGTTCAGCCGACGGCGCGGCGTAGCGCATCGCCAGATTTTGCGCCGTCACTTCGTGCGTCGCGATCAGCGGCGCAAACAGCGCGACAATAATAAAAAGCAGCGCGACGGCGATGCCGAGATAAGTCAGTCGGTTCATTTGGCATTGATTAACGAAAATTAAACGGCGAAGATTAAATACTTTTTTGCGCCGTAAAAATTCGATAATTTATGAAATTCTAATTCGCGGATCGAGCCGCCGATAAACCAGATCGGTCAAAGTATTCGCCAGAATATAAGTGACGGAAATGACCAAAACGCAGCCTTGCACGAGCCGGTAATCGCGTTTGCCGATGCCGTCGTCGAGCAGCAAAAGCCCCAAGCCTTGCCAGTTAAAGATTTTTTCTGTGATAATCGCGCCCGCGAGTAAAACGCCGAGCTGCAAACCGAGAATTGTCACGACGGGAATCAAGCCGTTTTTCAAAACGTGTTTATAAACGACTTTGCGCTCGCTCAAACCTTTGGCGCGCGCCGTGCGCACGTAATCTTCGCCGAGTTCTTCGATGACCGACGAGCGCACCATTCTCGTCAAAATCGCCGACAGCGCCGCGCCGAGTGTGACGGCGGGCAAAACAATATCTTCAGGATTGGCGCTTCCGGTCGCGGCGAATACGCGGTATTTAACGGCGAAAAAATAAACCAGAAAAGGTCCGATGACAAACGTCGGCAGCGAAATGCCGAGCAGCGCGACGAACGAAGCGGCGTTATCAATCAGCGTATTTTTATTCGTTCCCGCCAACACGCCGAGCGGAATCGCGATGCAGACGGCGATTATCATCGAAACAATCGCGAGCATAATCGTTGACGGATAGCGCTCCAGAATCATTCCGAGCACCGGACGTTCGGTGCGAAAAGAAGTTCCCAAATCGCCCTGCACCAATCCGATCCAGTAATCAACATAACGATTATTCGCGCCGTTCCATTCAAAACCGTTTGCCGCGTCGTAGGAAAAGAAAAAAGCCGGACGATCAAGTCCGTGTTTCTGATTGAAATTAGCGATTTGCTCCGCCGTCGCCGTTTCGCCCAAAATCGTCGTCGCCGGATCGCCCGGCACGAGTTCGATCAAAAGCGTGACGAGCGACACGACCGTCCAGATGACGAGCAGCGTCAGCGCCAGTTGACGGCTGAAATTAAGAAGTCTGAATTTCATTTAATTTGCGCGATTAGAAAAAGAAAGCAAATTTTATCCTGAAAAAGAAATGTTCACAAATCGTTAATCTTTTATTCCGCTGTGAATTGCCGCGATTCCGCCGGTTAAATTTTGATATTCGACCGAAGAAAATCCGGTTTTTCGCATCATTTCGGCTAAACCTTTTTGATCGGGAAAACGGGAAACCGAATCGGGCAGATATTCATAAGCGCCGCGCGAACCGCTGACTGCGCCGCCGACGCGCGGCAGAATCTGCGTGAAATAAAGATTGAAAATTTGCTTGAATCCGGGAACGATTGGCGTGGAAAACTCTAAAATGACAAGCTTTCCGCCCGGTTTTGTGATGCGGTGCAGCTCGCGCAAACCGTCTTGCCAGTTGGAAAAATTGCGCAGACCGAACGCGATGGTGACGGCGTCGAAACTCGCGTCAGCAAACGACAAATTCATACCGTCGGCTTCAACGTAAGGTATTTGTTCCGCGTTTTTTTCGTTTTTATCGAACGCAATCGAGAGCATCGGGCGACAAAAATCAGTGCCGAAAACTTTGGCGCGCGCATTTTTTTGCAGTTCGAGCGACAAATCGCCGGTGCCGCAGGCGACATCCAAAATCACCGCGTTTTCATTGTCGAGCGTTTCCTGCAACTTCGTTCTAACCAGACGCCGCCAGCGTTTGTCGGTGTTGACCGACAGAAAATGGTTGAGAAAATCATAACGGCGCGCAATGCCGGAAAACATTTCGCGCACGGCTTTAGCGTGTTCGAGTTCGCTTGAAGTGCGTTCAGTGGACATAAAAATTTATCAAAGTGTTTTTATTAAAAGTTACAGCGCGGCTTGTTAGTTCGTTTTTTCCGCTTCCGGATTGGAAAAAACCAAAACCATCGCCGCCGGTTCTTTTTGCAATCTGCTCAAAACTTTCTGAACTGCCTCGATTGTAACATTTTGCGCCGCATCCATTGCCGTTTTTCCCGTCGAAAGTTTATACGTGTCCGCATCGAGATAAAATTCGCTCGCATCGGTTTTCGACAATTCAGCTAAGTAATCGCTTTTCGCGCGGACAAATTCTTCGTTTTTAACCGGCTCTTTCAAAAAATAATTGTGGTAATCGTCGGTTTGCGGCAGACTTATCGTATTGCCGCTTTTTCTAATTGTTCCCAAATGCCAGTTTGACGCGCCGAAAACAAAAGCGCCGGGCAAAACGTGCGCTTCGCTGCGCACGAAACCGTCACTGCCTTCGCGCATCTGCCAGCGGGCTTGGAGAATTTTTCCTAAGATTTGAGCGGCATAATAATCGGCGTCATTGCGAGCGACGCCGCGCACGGCAAGGCGAAATTCGCTTTTATTCGCGACCGGCGCGTCGAAAATGGGAAGTCCGCTTTTCGGCGGTTCCGGCTGGCGAAAAGTTGCGGGAATTTTTCCGTCTGATTTCGCCCACGCGCCGAAATAACGCCGCGCGGCGCGCACCGCTAAATCCGGCTGAAAATTACCCGTAATCGTCATCGTCGCATTGTCGGCGCTGAAAAAACGATCTTTAGCGAATATCAAATCGGCGAAATCTATTTTCTGAATTGATTCGGTCGTGCCGGTTTGCGGTCTGCCGTACGGGAAACTTCCGAATAAACGCTGCGCGACGGCTTGATCGGCAACACGCGCCGGATTTTTTTCCAGTTCACGAGCTTTTTCGAGCTGCACAATCCGCAGTTTGGCGGTTGTTTCCTTATCAATAATCGGTTTGGAAACGGCGTTGGCGAGAGTTTCGATCATTGTCAAAAACTCTTCCGGTTTAGCTGACGCGTTAATCTGAATGTAGTCGTAAGTCGTTGCAACTTGAAGACTTCCGCCCAAATCGTCGCTGAAAAATTCTTTCGCCGCTTCATTCGGAAAAATATTATCGGCGAGCATTTGAATGGTTCCTTCTTTGCCCTGCGGATCGAAAGCCGAACCGCTGTGAACGCGAATTTTAACCCGCACGTCGGTCGCCTGCGGATCCGTCTGCATATATATTTTTAATCCGTTAAGCAGTTTTTCCTGTCGCAAAGGCGTTGATCTGACGGTTTGCGCCGACGCCGCAAGCGAAACGGCGAACATCATCAAAATCAGCGCGGCAATTTGTTTGGTGCAAAATCTATTTTTCATTAAGTTCGGTAAAAGTTCGGTTAAATAAAGGCGTTTTAAGAAGTTTTCAATTAGTTGCGCGTTTTATAAAAATTGTTGTCAGCGGCAAATATAAAACTGACGGAAAACTGAAAATGTACGCTTGATTCAAAAGAAAATTTTAGTTGCCGCTAGGCATCGCGTCAACTTGCTTAGGCATCTATTAAAATTGTCGTATCCTATATTTTGTAAAGCGAAACTTCTTGTTATTGCTTAACATCCGTAAAAAACAAGGTATAATTGGGAAATAATTCTGATACGTTTCAAGGTTCAAATTTACTGAAATTTTGAGAGGCTGGAAAAATGGGAAAAGTAGTTAAGTATTGTAATTCTTGTGAAGAAGGATTCGCCGAAAAATTCGGGTTTTGTCCGAATTGCGGCGCGCAGTTGCAGGCTTTCGAAATGAATCCGCTCGCGGCGGCGGGAAATAAGATTTCTGAAACGCCGTTGCCCGAATCGCTCGCGACAAACGGCAATGGTCAAGCGAAAGATTTTTCGGTGGTTGCGGCTGAACCGGTTCCGGCGGAAAACAATTTTGTTACCGAGCCGATTGTTTATAAAACTGATGAGCCGATTACCGATCCCGTAAAACCGGAAATTTTTCAAACGGAACCGGAAGTAAAAACGACGGAAAGCACGACACCCGAATATATCCCGGAAAAACCGATTATTGCCGAACAGCCGAAAACTTATGCGGCAACGGCGGCGGCGGCTTCGACAGCGGCAGCAAACGGTAACGGCTTTAATAAAACTGCGGACGCGGCGAATAATCGTTCAGCTTATTCAAGCAATTCAACCGGCGATGACGGTTTTTACGTTACGGTTATCGAAGAAAAAAACGTCAAGCAAAGAAATGCGCTGCTTCTCGGAACGCTTTTTTTGATGACGACGCTGGCAATCGGCGGCACAATTTATTCGCTATTTAACAAAAGTTTATTAATCGGTTCCATCGGTGATGACGGAAATTTGTCCGCTCTTCTGCCGGAAGTCGAGCCGGTGCCGATTGAAACCGAGCCGCCACCGAAAAAAGATAAAGATGACGGCGGCGGCGGCGGCGGCGGCGGTCGTGAAGAAGAAACACCGGCTTCCAAAGGTCGTGTGGTTTCGCAGGCGGAAAAACCGATTACGCCGCCTTCGGTGAATATTCCGCAGATGACGAATCCCGATCTCAAATTGATTCAGCAAACGCAGGGACCGCCGAAAAATCGTCCGATTACGGAAGAACGCGCCGGAATTCCGGGAGCTTTGTCGGCAGCGCTTTCTAACGGAATGGGTTCGGGCGGCGGAATCGGCAGCGGACGCGGAGCCGGAATCGGCAGCGGCGTCGGCAACGGCGAAGGAAGCGGCATCGGAACGGGAAGCGGCAGCGGACGCGGAAATGGATACGGTGGAGGAACAGGTGATGGAAACGGAACTAGTCCGCCGCCACCGCCACCGCCAGCTCCACCAAAAAAACCGGCAGTAACAACTGCTTTGCGTATCACATCAAAACCGCGCGCCAATTACACGGATACGGCACGTCAAAATCAGGTGCAGGGAACTGTAACATTGCGCGTGACGTTTCTCGCTTCCGGACAAATCGGCAGTATTTCGCCGGTCAACGGTTTGCCTTACGGTTTGACCGAACAAGCGATTGCGGCGGCGCGTTCAATTCGATTTGAACCGCAAATGGTTAACGGAAGTCCAGCGACCGTGACGAAACAAGTTCAATATAGTTTCACGATTTACTAAAAAGTAAATTTTTTACAATAAGAAAGAGGAGTTGAAATTTATTCAACTCCTCTTTCTTATTTACTTTGCGATTAGCGAAAATTGCTGATGACAATTTTGCCGCAATTTTTTTGTCTTAGTTAAATCATATCGTTGTCCGATTTTGAGCTTTCGTCGAGTTCAAAACGATCACGGTCGCGTTTTTCGATTTTCTCAAGCACGTCAATCGGTTCGTTGTCCTGATAATCAATGCCCATTGCGTGCGCGTTGCTTTCAACGTCAGATTGATCGGGCGTCGGATTATGTCCGAAAACGGCTTCCGCGCCCGAATCGTTGACATCTTCCCATTCGGCATCAACATCGCCGCCCGAATCAAGCGGCGACGACGAATGATGTTCGTCTAAACGATTAATCAATTCATTCGGCGCGGTCGGCGCGCGCGCGATTTCTTCGTTGATAAATTCCTGCAAATCTTCGCTGACGACTTCTTCGTTTTCGTAAAATTCCAAATCTTTTCCAGTCATATTTTTGTCTCCCTTTTTCGTCAAAATTTACAAACAAGAATACCACAGGCGAGCGCGGCATTGGAAAAAATTAATCTATGGCGGAAAAATAAAAAAGGACGAATGTCGCTGTAACATTCGTCCTTTTTTTTGTTGATTTGCTGAAAATTCAGATCAAATGAAAACCACCGACTGCGCCGAAGGAATCTCGAATCTTTTCCGGCAGCGCATATTTTTACACATCAATTGATCGTCAATGCGCACCATATAATCGCGCGATTTATCAAATCGTGCGCGATCCTGCTGGTTTAAGTGACGCGGCGCGTTTTTCTTTTTTCGACGCGTCATCCAGCGAATGTCGTATTCGTTTCTCTCGCGACAAAACGGGCAAGCGAAACTTGCGCTTTTTGTCTCCTGTTTTTCGTCGAAAATGTCTCTTTCCTGCATAATTATCAACTGCAATTATAACAGTATAACGGCGAATATTTCTAGCGATTATTCGCCGCCGAAGATTTTTTCGGAAAATTAAGATTGATTTTCGGAAAGTTTGCGGAGAAAAGCGAAAGTGAAGATTCCGGTGTCGTGACCGTCGGAAAAACGAAAATTCAGCGCATATCTGCCGACAATCGAAGTGTGCGAAAACGATAAATCCGGCGCGACGTTTTCGTCTTTCAGGATTTTCTCGCCCGTCCATTCGTTGACGCAGCTCGCGCACGGACAAGCGCGCCGCAGTTGCGCCGCATCGTATGAAGTTTGCGCGTCATCCGACCATTTAATCGAAATTTCGCGGTCGCTTTCCTCGACAATCTGAACCGGTTCAATCATTTAAAGTAAAAAAAATAGCGTTTGAATTTTCCGGCGGCGAAAATTAGTCGGTTTCGTCAGCCAGCGTTTTCGTTACCTCATCAGCCGTTACGTCGAAATGCGATGCGTGATAAACCGCCGCGCCGTTTTTCAAAATAATCGCTTGCGGCGATTCGTGCCGAACGCCGGTTTTTTCCGCAATCGCCGATGAAATATCGCGCGCCGACTGCACGACGACCAAATTGACATCGCCGTTAAACTGCGAAATTTCCTGGTAAACGCTCGAACTAATCGGGCAAGTAGTGCTGTGTTTGAATAAAACGACGGGATTGGTGTGCGAATCACGAATGAGATTCTCCAGTTTTTCAACCGAATCGAGTTTAATAAAATTTGCGCTCATAAAAGTATTTAAAGTATAGAAAAATTAACGGCGAACAAACAAATGAGAACTAAAGATTTTCGTAAAACGACGGCGACGGCGGCGAAAAATCTTGACTCGGCAGCGCCGGGAAAATTTTTCGGTAAGCAACGGCGCTCGCTGTGAAAATCAGCGGCAGGGCAAAATAAATTCCGATGCAGAAAGCCAAATAACCGACGATGCCGACGACACAGCTGACGCCCATTAAACCGGCAATGCCGCTCAAATTATGCCAGACGGCTTTGCTGCTCGTTTTGATCGCATTAACGGCAGACAATTTTCGATCAACGATCAGCGGAAACGCAAAAATCAAAAGCGTGTGCAGACAAACCATCAAAAGCACGAAAATCATTTCGCCGATAAAAACCGCCGCGAAAAAACTGAAAAGTTCGCTTTCGTTCATTTTTTGCCCGGTAAGCGTTACTGCGATAATCGGAACATACATTCCAAAAAGCATGATAAAAACCGGGATCATAATCACGATTGATAAAATCAGTCCCGGCAGAAAATAATCGAAACCTTTGAATAAATCGCCGAACTCGATGGAATAACCGTCAATTTTCCGAAACAAAACCAAATAAATACCGCACATCATCGCGCCGACCAAAACAATCGGCACCGCGCTGCCAATCAGCAAGCCGACAATCGTAATCGCTAATATCAACCAATATTGATCTTTAATGATTTCCCATGCTTCTTTGAAGCATTCGACGGGACGAACAACGACGGTATTAAATCGGGTTTCAGACATAATAATTCATGATAAAAACTTATTTGTTATAAATTTTACGAACGTAGTCGAGCACCATTCGGTCGCTCGAAAACTGCGGCGTCAAAGTCACAAGCGCGTTTTTCATTCGCCGAATCCATTCCGACTGCAAACCGTTTTCGTCAACGGCGTAATAAGCCGGGACGATTTCGTTTTCGAGCACTGCGTAGAGCGATTCGGCGTCTTCGCGGTCAATTTCCTTTTCGTCGCCTTCTTCTTTCAAATCGCCGATGGAAAAACCGTTGTCGCCGTTGTAACCTTCGATCCACCAGCCGTCGAGAATCGAAAAATTCAAACCGCCGTTCATCGCCACTTTTTGCCCGCTCGTGCCCGAAGCTTCGAGCGGTCGGCGCGGCACGTTGAGCCACACGTCAACGCCCTGAACCAGATAACGCGCTACTTCCTGATCGTAATCTTCAACGAAAACCGCGCGATTCTGCCAGTTGGAATCGTTGTTGATGCTCATCAAATTTTGCAAAAGCTGTTTGCCCGAACGATCCTGCGGATGAGCTTTTCCGGCGAAAACAAACTGCACCGGACGCTCCGCATCGTCAACCAATCTGAGCAATCGTTCCAAATCCGACAAAATCAGATTCCATCGTTTGTAAGCCGCGAGCCGACGCGCAAAACCGATGGTCAAAACATTCGGCGAGAAAAGCTGGCGCGTATCTTCGTGTTCGTTGATCGTTTCGTGCAAACCGGTTTCTTTGGAAAGAGTTTTCTGGCGAATAAACGAAACGAGCAAATTCTTTAACTGTAAATGCGCTTGCCAAATCTCGGCATCGGAAATTTTTTCAACGCCCGCGCGCCACGCTTTTTCATCGCGGACGGTTTCCGCCCAATTCGCGCCGATGTGTTTTTCAAAAAGATTCTGAAAAACCGGCGCAATCCACGTCGGCGCGTGAACGCCGTTGGTGATGTGCGTAATCGGAACCTCGTCGGCGGAAGTTTTATCGGCGAACATTTTCAGCCACAAATCGCGCGAAACTTCGCCGTGTTTTTCGCTCACGCCGTTTGCCGAACGGCACATTCTGAGCGCGAGCGGCGTCATTCCGAACCATTGTTTTTCATCGTCTTTTTTGGTGCGACCGAGCGCGAAAAATTCCTGTTCGCTGATTTTCAGCGCGGCGAGAAAATCTTTGTCGAAACATTCGCGCAGTTTTTCCGGGGAAAATTCGTCGTTGCCCGCCGCGACCGGCGTGTGCGTGGTGAAAACGCACTGCTCGCGAACGACGGAAACCGCTTGTTCAAAATTTGACTCGTTATTGTTCGCTAAATTTTCGCGAACCAATTCAAGCGTCAAAAACGCCGAATGACCTTCGTTTAAATGAAAAACCGACGGTTGATAATTGAGGCGACGCAGAAAGCGAACGCCGCCGATTCCTAAAACTTCTTCCTGCACAATGCGCGTTTCCGCGTCGCCGCCGTAAAGATGTCCGGTAATTAATCGGTCAACGTCAGCGTTTTGCGGCAGATTCGTGTCGAGCAGGTAAAGTTTGATTCTGCCGATTTCGGCGAGCCAGCCCTGCGCGAAAACTTCTCGTCCGCGAATATTGACCGAAACGGTAATTCGTTCGCCGTTTTCGTCAAGCGCCGGTTTGAGCGCCAGCTCCGAATCGAAAACGTCCAAATATCGTTCTTCCTGCCAGCCGTCGTGCGCGATTTTTTGGCGGAAATAGCCGTAGCGGTAAAGCAAACCGACGGCGACGAGCGGAACGTTCAAGTCGCTCGCCGATTTCAAGTGATCGCCCGCCAGAATTCCGAGTCCGCCCGAATAATTCGGCAGAGAATTGTGAACGCCGTATTCGGCGCAAAAATACGCCGCCGGATTTTCCGTCGTCACCGCGCCGAAATTTTGCGGCGATTGCGCGACGTATTCGTCAAACAGCCGGGCAAAATCATTTAATCTTTCGACATAATTTTCATCTAAAGATTTTTGCCAAAGCCTGAGTTGGCTGATGTTTTTCAAAAACAAACGCGGATTTTGCTCGCATTTTTCCCAGAGCGATGGCTCTAAATCGCGAAATAGCGCCGCGCCTGCCGGCTGCCAAGACCAGAAATAATTCCAGCTGATGCGGTCGAGCGCTTGTAGATTTTCGGGAATTTCGCGGTTAAAAAAGAAGTCGGATCGGTAACTTTGTTCGGTTTGTAGACTAACTGCCTGAAGCATATTTTGAACGGATTCGGATGAATTCTCCTGCATAATAATTAAAAACAATTTTGATTTGATTCAAAAGGTAAGTTTTCCGTAACTATAACGCATCGCCGAAAAAACGGCAATTTTTACCGGATTTTTTCCGCAAAAACCCTTTTAATGTCATTATTCTCGCGATTTTTCAGAACGAGTCGCAGAGCCGTTATTTAATTGGCTCGACGGTAATTTCGTCGAACATCGCTTGAAAGCGCAATTTTTCAGCGAGTTGTTCGGCGCGACGATGAGTGAGAATTTGCGGCGAATCTTTGCAGGAAATTTCGTAAATCCCCGGTTCGATTTCGCCGATGGAAAGATCGTCGAGCGCGATGCCGCTCGCGACGAAAATTTCCGCCGAATTGTGAATTTTATACTTGCCGGTTTGTTCAACGTAATCTTCGATAAACGGATCGAACAAAGCGTGTTTCGCTTCTTCGACGTTGTCGTAAAAACCTTCGACGATCAAACAAAATTCGGTGTTTTTTCCTTCGCTCATAAACCGAATGATAACAAATCAATCAAAGAAACTTAACAAAAATACGGCAAAAAGAGGATAAATTTGAGCGCGAAAATTCGTCACAAATAAAATATTAGCGCGTCAGAATTCGGGAAAAGTTGCGCCTTTCTTGTGAGCGGGTGCATTTTTCCGTAAGATTTTAGAATCTTTTGACAAAACTAATTTCAAAAATATTCAAAAATATAAGGAAAAAACGAATGATAATACCTGTTGAATGGACGGATGAAGGCGTGAAAATGCTCGATCAAAGGCTTTTGCCGACCGAAGAAAAATGGCTGATGCTGAAAACTTACAAGGAAGTCGCTGACTCGATTACCGATATGGTCGTGCGCGGCGCGCCGGCAATCGGCGTTTCGGCGGCTTACGGCGTTGCGCTCGGCGCGCAAAATTTTGTCGGCACTAATATGGCGGATTTTGAGGAAGAAATTGATTTCGTTTCGCAGACGCTCGCCAAAACTCGCCCGACCGCCGTCAATCTTTTCTGGGCGATTGACCGAATGAATCGCACGTTTCAAACGGCGAAAGCGGACGGCAAATCAATCTCGGAAATCAAACAAATTTTGATCGAAGATTCAAAAGCGATTCACGAAGAAGACATCGAATCGCAGCGCTTAATCGCCAAATTCGGCGGCGAACTGCTCGCCGATAATTCGACGGTTTTAACGCACTGCAACGCGGGCGCACTCGCCACCGGCGGCGTTTGGGGAACGGCTTTGGGCGTTGTGCGCGGCGCGGTCGCCGACGGCAAATCAATTTCCGTGATCGCCGACGAAACTCGTCCGTATTTGCAGGGCGCGCGGCTGACGGCTTGGGAACTTTTGCAGGACGATATTCCGGTCACGCTGATTACCGACAATATGAGCGGACACGTGATGAAAAAAGGACGCGTGCAAGCGGTCGTCGTCGGTTCTGACAGAATCGCGGCGAACGGCGATGTCGCCAACAAAATCGGCACTTATATGGTCGCCGTTTTAGCCAAACAGCACAATATTCCGTTTTACGTCGCCGCGCCGCTTTCGACCGTTGATCTGAATTGCCCGACCGGCGAGGAAATTCCGATTGAAGAACGCAATATTCGGGAAATCACCCACGTCCGCGACATTCAACTCGCGCCCGAAGGAATTGACGTCAGCAATTACGCGTTCGACGTAACGCCGAACGATTTAGTGACAGCGATTATCACCGAAAAAGGCGTTGCCCGCGCGCCGTATTCGGAAAGTTTGCGAAAGCAGTTTGAAGAGTAAAAATCTCAAGCTAAAATTAAGAAATAGGACGCGGATTGCACGGAAAAAGAGCGGATCGTTACGGATAAATCTTCTATTATTAAAATCCGTGAAAATCCGCGTCCTATTTCTTGTTAGTTTGTGCAACACAACATTTATTTCAACTTTTCCAAGTCTGATTTATTCCACGCGCTCGATTTAAAGTAGTAAATGCGGCGGTTCGGCTGTAAATTAAAATTGTTTGGCTCGTCAACCGTGAAACCGTAGCTGCCGCGACAGAGCGGTTCGCGCCATTCGTTGCCGTTTGCCAGAAAAGAGCGGATTTTTTCGGCGTCTGCGCCCATTTCAAAAACCATCGGCACGGCTTCATCAACCGGAAAATCGTTGAACCACGCGTCGCCGACGCACCACGACGCGAGCGAAGTCATCGTCAGCGGCGTTTTTTCGGGCAGTGCGGTTTTTAATTCGTTCATCAGCGCGCGATAAAATTTTCGCTCCGATGCGACCGCATCAAAATCAATCTGCACCGCTCGCACATTCGGACGGGCGAGAGTATTTTTAATCAATTCGACAATTTTCGTTTGCTGTGCGGCGGAAAAAGCCGCCCGCTTTCCGCCCGTTTTGCTTGTTTCAATGCGCGTCACGGCGATTGTATAAATATTTTCGGAGATTTCGAGCGGCTGACGGCGCGGTTTATAAATGATTTCGTCCGATTCCAGAATCAAAGTCTGCGCGAGAAACGCGACGCCGAATTTGTTCGCATCTAGAAACCGCAAATCTTCCGCTCGTTCCCACGCCCAGAGAATGTTTGCGGGCATTTCATTCGATAAGTTCGGATTGACTGTGTTTTTGGAAGCGCAGGCAAAAGCGGCGAGCGAAAAAATTATTACGAACAAAAATAAAATATTTCTTTGCGCCATAAATTTCGTGATGAAATAATTTAACATTAACAAAAAACAATTTGAAAACGTCGGAATTTCAGCTTAATTTTGTTATACTTGCATAAACTGAATGACCATTCATTAAATCTATGAAAATTGAACGCGAACAACTCGAAATGGACGTGGTTTTCGTCGGCGCGGGACCGGCGAATCTGGCGGCAGCGCTGCATTTGAAGAATATCATCAAAGAACATAACGAAATCGTCGAGCGCGATCCGCGTCGCGGCAAGAAAATTGACGATCTCGAAATCGGAATTATCGAAAAAGGTTCGTTCGTCGGCGCGCATATTTTGTCGGGCGCGGTGATGGATCCGGTCGCTTTGCGCGAACTAATGCCGGATTTTCTTGAACAAGGCTGTCCGGTTGATACGGTCGTGACTGATGACGCGTTCTGGTATTTGACCGAATCGCGCTCGATTCCTTCGCCGATCACGCCGCCGCCGCTCAAAAATCACGGAAAATATATTTTGAGCCTCAGCAAAATGTGCGAATGGCTCGGCGAAAAATGCGAAGAAGCGGGAATCAATATTTTCCCGGAATTTCCCGGCGCGGAAATGCTTTACGACGAAAATGATCGAGTAATCGGCGTGCGAACGGGCGACAAGGGAATTAACAAAGAAGGCGAAGCGAAAGGAAATTTCGAGCCGGGCGTTGATCTGCTCGCGAAAGTAACGGTTTTGGGCGAAGGTTCGCGCGGTTCGCTGGCGAAGCAGTTAACGCAGCGGCTCGGTCTCAACGCAGACAAAGAACCGCAGGTTTTTAGTTTGGGAATCAAAGAATTGTGGGAAGTTCCGGCTGGAAATTTCGATGAAGGACGCGTCGTTCACACGCTCGGGTTTCCGTCTGACACGAAAACTTACGGCGGCGGCTGGATTTACGGAATGAAAGATAACATCGTCAGCATAGGTTACGTCACGGGGCTTGATTATCTCGATCCGCTGATTGATCCGCACGCCGAATTTCAAAAATTCAAGACGCATCCGGAAATCGCGAAAATTCTGGCGGGCGGCAAAATGCTCAAATACGGCGCGAAAAC
>SXVE01000533.1 GCA_005790265.1 Acidobacteriota bacterium
CGAAGAAAAAATCTGATTTTTTTTGTCTTTTGCGCAGTAAAAAGAGCCGGTTGAAAACTTAAGTTTTCAACCGGCTCTTTTTACTGCGCAAAAGACAAAAAAAATCAGATTTTTTCTTCGATGCTGTGTCGTTTAATCATTCCGTATAAACGCGGGCGGTAAAGTCCGAGCAAATTGGCGGCGGCTTGCTTATTGCCTTTTGTTCTTTTGAGCGCCGCCGTCACGACAACATTTTCCAGTTCGTTGAAAACGTCTTTCTGGTCTATTCCTTCAGTTGGCTCCGGCAAACTTTCGACGATAAATCTACCGACTTCCTCAAACAATTCTTCGTCAGTCAGGTTTGCTTTTTCCGGAAATCCGTTGCCGTTGTTCGGCGCGGAAAAGGCGGCTGAAGCTGGAACCGGCGAAGATGATCCGGCGGCAGCGGCGACAGCAACTTCCTCTCTTTTAATATCGGCAAAGGTAATCGTGCTGTCCATATTTTTGGGAATATCGAGATTCGTTATCTTGCCGCTTTTGCTCAACAAAACGGCTCGCTCAATCACGTGCTGCAATTCGCGCACGTTTCCGCGCCAGTTGTAATTAAGCATCTGATCGTAAGCGTGCTGCGCGAATTCGGTATCTTTGCGATGATATTTTTCCGCATAAATCTGCAAAAAGTGTTCGGCGAGCATCGGAACGTCTTCCATTCGCTCGCGCAGCGGCGGAATGGTGATCTCGATAGTGTTAATTCGATAATACAAATCTTCGCGCAGATTGCCGTCGCGGATGGCGTCGAACGGATTTCTGTTCGTCGCCGAAATAAGGCGAAAATCAACTTCCTGCGGTTTATCGCTGCCGACGCGATAATAAATTTTTTCCTGCAGAACGCGCAAAAGTTTCGGCTGCAAATCAATCGGCATTTCGCCGATTTCGTCGAGCAGCAGACTGCCGCCGTTTGCCTGACCGATAAATCCGACTTTGTCCGCATTCGCGCCGGTAAACGAGCCTTTGATGTGCCCGAACAGCTGCGATTCAATCAAGTCTTTCGGCAGTGCCGAGCAGTTTACTTTGACAAACGATTTTTTTGACCGATGACTTTTGTAGTGAATGGCATTGCCGATCACTTCTTTTCCAGTTCCCGATTCGCCTAAGATGAGAATGTTGGCGTCGGATTCAGCAACGCTGTCAATGATTTCAAAAATATTCTGCATCGCCCGGCTGCCGCCGATAATTCCTTCGTAAGCGCTGCGGCTGGTGAGTTTTCCTCTTAATTCCCTGTTTTCGGCGGCAAGCTGTTTGCGCTCGACCGCTTTTTGGATCAACAGAATCAATTCTTCAAACTCGACCGGTTTTTCGATAAAGTGAAATGCTCCGGCTTTGGTCGCTTCGATTACTTTCTCGGTTGAGCCGAATCCCGTAATCATAATGATTTCGGTTTCGGGCGCGATTTCTTTTGTGCGCCGCACCATTTCAATGCCGTTGATGTCCGGCAAATTCAAATCGGTCAAAATAATATCAAAATCAAATTCCTGAACGTACGCCAGCCCTTTTGATCCGCAGTCCGCAGTCATCGTCTCAAAACCTTCCGCCTGAAGCTGAAATTTCAGAAGATCGAGCGTCGCTTTGTCGTCATCAATAACTAATGCTTTGTTTGCCATAATTGGTGATTGTGTCGGATTTATTGTATCAAAAATAGACAAAACGAAAAACGAACGCGGATGTAATTAAAATCAAAGCGGCGAATAAACGTGAAGAAAGAGGCAAGTCCCCCTTAACTCGCCTCTCTCAAAAGCTCACCCTCCCCGGATATTGGTACGAACAAAATAATTTGTCGCTCATACCAATAGCTTTATTCTTTGATTTTCCAAACTACTCTGTTATATTCCCCGCGCCGATTTATCTGCTGACTTTATGTGTTTTTAGAAAAATTGAAATTGCTTGGTTTGACTTAACTGCTGTCGTTTCGCTTTTTGCAATCATCGTACCAAAAAATTAACTTACTGAATTTAATATAGTTAAACTTTTCGCCGAACTTTTGATTATATATTTTGTCTTTTTTTAATACGCGAATCAGAGTGAAAAATAATTTGTTTTTAGTCGGTTATAAATAAAAAATATTTTTCGGTCTAACCCGACGCGTGTTTGTACGAATTCGATACTCATAATTGAAATAATAAAAACTAAATTAATGTCGGAGATGCCGTAAACATTACATTTTGTAAGGGTTTACCTGAAACAAGAACCGCTGGCACGAAAATTGAGCGAATGAATTTTCAGGTAAAAGCAATGTCGAGTCGGCGACTCGACTAAAAATCTAAATTTTTCAGTAAGGAGGCTGATATGCTGGAAACAATTATCGTAATTTTATTAGTGTTGTGGCTACTTGGATTGGTGACAAACATCGGCGGAAATTTAATTTATCTTCTTTTGATTGTCGCCGCCGCAATTTTTGTCGTTCGTTTAATCGGCGGCAGAAAATCAGTTTAGCAAGTCAATCGAGCGCCATTTGTGGGTTCGATTGAACTTTTTTATCTAAAAATAAAACCTCGTTTGTGTTGAAACCAACCATAAACGAGGTTTTTCTACTTGCAATAATGCATTGTTGCTCTTAACGTAAACTAGAAGTTTTAGTGATTTGTTAGACAAAAGAAATTTTACCGGCGCGTATTTTATATGAGTGCAAAATTTGACCACGCAATCAGCGAAAAGGCTTTTCAGGAAATTTATACCAATTTTCAACTGAATTCGATTTTTGAGAATGTCTTTGCTTTTTTCGGAATGCTCAACGAAAAAGGATTTCTGATTAATCTGCAAGGCAAAGCGTTTGAAAAAACAAATCTCAATCCCGAATTATTGAGCGGACAAAAGTTTTCGGAAACTGTTTTCTGGCAATCTTCGGAATCAACTTCAAAAATGCTCGACAAATCCGTCGAGCTGGCGGCAAGCGGAACCGGTGCTAAAGTTTTGCTTGATTTCAGACTCAGTTCCGAAGAAAAACTTTTCGTCGAAATGAATCTCCAACCGGTTTCGGAAAAAGGAGAAATATTTTTCTGCGCTTACGATGTCACCGAACGAGAAAGAGAAATAGATTACCATCGCCAGCGCAGCGAACAGCTTTTGTACGCGGCGGAAAGCGCGGAAATCGGTTTGTGGTCGTGGGATTTAACGAATAACCATGTTTATTCGACGCCGAAGTGCAACGAACTTTTTGAAACATCCGCGTATGATTCGCTGATTTACGATTCCTTCGTCAACATTCTTCACCCGGAAGACCGCGAGCGCGTCGAAACGGTTTTGCACGAATCGCAAATGACCGGCAAAGAGTATAACGAACAATTTCGCGTGATTTATTCGGAAGGCAGAATCGAATGGATTTCGGCGCGCGGCAAAACATTTCTCGACAGCGAAGGCAATCCGCTGAAAATGATGGGCGTGGTCAGAAAAATTACCGATCAGAAATCTGCCGAACAGGATTTGTCAAGAGTTTACGACCGCGAAAAAAAAGCGCGCGACGAAGCCGAAGAAGCGAATCGGGCGAAAGATTTTTTCCTCGCATTCGTCTCGCACGAACTGCGCTCGCCGCTCAACGCGATTTTGGGCTGGTCGAAAATTCTTTTAAGCAAAAAGGTTGACGAAGAAACGCAGAAAAACGCGCTTGAAACCATCGAGCGCAGCGCGCGTTCGCAGGCGAAATTGATTAACGATCTGGTTGATTCGGCGCGCATCGCTTCCGGCAAATTGCGGCTCGAATTTCATCCGGTGAATTTATACGAAATCGTCAAAACCGTTTTTCACTCGCAAAAACCGACGGCTGAAAATAAAAACATCAATTTAACGCTTGATTCCAACAGCGAAAACATCAATATTTTCGCCGACACCGGACGCTTGCAGCAAGTGTTTAATAACTTGATTTCCAACTCACTAAAGTTTACTCCGGACGGCGGCGAAATCTCGATTAATATCGCAGCGCAAAATCAAACGGCGACGGTGACAATTAAAGACAACGGACAAGGCATCAGCGCGGATTTGCTGCCCAATGTTTTCCGGCAATTTGCACAAGGCGATGAAGGTTTGACAACGCCTGATCGCGGCGGTTTGGGATTGGGACTTTCCATCGTTAAAATTTTGGTCGAAAAACACAATGGCGTCGTTGCGGCGGAAAGCGCCGGCATCGGTCACGGCTCTTTGTTCAAAGTCACATTGCCGCTGTTAACGGTTGATGCTGAAACGTTGACGGAAACCGAATCGAACAGCGAACCGAGCGATGCGAAACTGCTCGGCGGCGTTTCGATTCTGCTTGTTGAAGATGATGTTGATTCGCGCGAAGTTCTGGGGCTTTTTCTCGAACAGTGCGGCGCGGCGGTTCTAAGCGCCGCATCAGCGAGAGAAGCGCTTGACGTGCTGCAAAATTCTGCCGCTGCTGCTCTGCCGCACGTCATTATTTCGGATTTAGCAATGCCTGATGAAGACGGTTATTCTTTGATCAGCCGAATTCGTCGTTTACCGCCGCAGTTCGGCGGCAAAATTTCCGCCATCGCGCTCAGCGCTTTTGCGACAAACGAAAACAAACAACGAGCTTTTGAAGCCGGTTTTGACAAATACAGCACCAAACCGTTCGACCCCGATTTGCTGATCGAAGAAATTTTATCGTTGGTTAAAAAATAAGAAAAGCGCCTCAGCCGGGGCGCTTTTTTTTTATATAGAGTTAATCGCGCTGTTTCAATCTTTGCGCTTTGGCAACGAGTTCGGCAAATTCGCCGCGGTAATTTTTCAGATCGTCGCCGACGGAACCGCGCAGCAAATTGTTGACGTTCGCAAAATCAGCCGTTCCTTTATAACGCCAATCGCGCAACAGCAAACCAAATTCGGCGACCGCCGACGCGAATCGCAGATTTTCCGACGCCGCTTCGATTGATTTATTTTTGTCCAAAACACCGACGCTCAAAAGTTTTGATTCATTGGCGTCCGGTTCTTTGTAGCGCAGTTTGACGGTCATCAATTCCTCGTTAAATTTCGTTTCCGAACGCTCTGTTTTTGAATATCGCAACTCGTCAACGTCCGGATTTTCGACTTTTTCGCCTACCGGAACTATTTCATACAAAGCGGTTACTGAATGTCCCGCGCCGATTTCGCCCGCGTCTTTTTTGTCGTCGTTAAAATCTTTATCTGCCAGCAAACGATTTTCGTAACCGATTAAACGGTAACCGGCGACGAGCGCGGGATTGAACTCGACCTGAATTTTCACGTCTTTGGCAATCGTGTAAAGCGTTCCCGCAACTTGCTGACCGAGCGCTTTACGCGCTTCGTCTTCCGAATCAATATACGCGTAATTGCCGTTGCCTTTGTCCGCGAGCTTTTCCATCATCGAATCGTTCAAATTCCCCGAACCGAATCCGAGAACCGACAAAAACACGCCGCTTTTGCGTTTGTTTTCGATTAATCTGACGAGTTCGTCATCGCTTGAAAGTCCGACGTTAAAATCGCCGTCGGTCGCTAGAATCACGCGGTTATTTCCGCCCTCGATAAAATTGTCGAGCGCCGTTTTGTAGGCGAGCTGAATTCCCGCGCCGCCGTTCGTCGAGCCGCCCGCTTCCAAATCATCGAGCGCACTTAGAATCTCGCCGCGAACATTCGTCGAAGGCAAAACCAAACCGCCCGCGCCCGCGTAAACGACAATCGCCACGCGATCTTTCGCCGATAATTGATTGACCAGAATGCGCAGCGAATCTTTCAG
>SXVE01000534.1 GCA_005790265.1 Acidobacteriota bacterium
GAAAATCTGCTCGAAATCGCGCAGACTGAAATTAATTGAGATTGAATCGCCGATTCGATCTTTTTGCGGGTAGTCCAAAGCGCGGTGATTTTTTGGCAACACGGGCGACAGATTATCCATCAAAACTCTGCTTCTCAACGATTAGACGAAAAAATCGTTGAGAAGCAAAGAGCATTTATATTCAGCTCCGACTGTATGCCCTCCGGCGGTCGGAGCTTTTTTTTCGCGCGTTTTTCGTTATTTTTTCAGACGATTTTCTAATTGATCTGCTCGACGCGATTTTTAATTTGGCGCAGATGCCGCGCTTCGTGACCGCCGATTAAAACCAGCCATTCGTGCGCCGATAAATCGCCGAAATACGGATGCGGAAATTTGTGCTCCGCCGCATCAAACGTCTCGAACAGCGAACGCAATTCGTTTAATTTTTCCCGATTGGCGTCGAGCTGCGCCAGCGATTCGGCGACGGATTTCTCGCCGGTCGGTTTCACCATTTCAGGCGCTTCGAGCTTTAACTTGCCGATTTCTCCGGCTTTCGCGGCAAAAGATTCGGACAACTTCACCGCGCCGTCCGATTTGCGCGCATCCGCCTGCGCTTTGCGCAACAAACGCGCGCAAATTTTCGTCATCCCTTCTTCGACCGCCGCGACGTGTTCGACAATTTGCGCGAGCGACCATTTTTCTCCGTCGGGCACGGCGAGACATTGTTCGTCCGTTAATTTTCCCAGCATCTGCTTGAGATTTTCACGAATAGCATCATTTGAATCATAAATTTCGGCGATATTTTGGTAATTCATATTTTTATTATTTTTTGGTGCGCGCTTTTCGCTTTTTATCAACTTTATTTCATTTATTAAAGAGAAACCGGCTGCGGACTTAAAATCAAACGATGCCACCGCAAATAACTGCGCGCGCTGTCGCCTTCGTTCTGCAAAAGTTTGATGTAGCCAGTTTGAAAATACAAAATATCTTCCGCCGACCATTCGAGATTGATAATCGGGTTAAACGAAACGAGCGTAGTTTCATCCGGCAAAGTTGTCGGCGCCGCCGAATTCGTCGCCGCGTTCGCGTTTGCCGCCGGCGTATTAGCGTCCGTCGCCGGTGTTGCGCCGTTCGCCGCTTCTTTGCGCTGCAATTCCTGATCGTAAGCCTGCGAAGAAAGCAGCAGTTGATTGCGCAGCGGAATCGCGGCTTGCGTCGGCGTGTTGCCGATAGCGTCGTAAACTCTGATTTGCCGGTCGAAAGCGACCGCGACTTTCGCCGAATCCGGCGACCAAACGGGAGAAACCTGCGTCAAAGCATCGTCGAGCCGTCGTTCGCGTCCGTTTTTTTCGACCAGACGCGGGCGACCGAGCGGCGTAAATTTCTCGCCCTTTTGTCCGGCTTGGCTGAACAGATACTGCCACTCGCGATATGTCGCCGCGAGCGAAACGAGCATCGTGCTGTCCGGCGACCACACGTAATAAAAATAAATCAAGCCTTCGTTCTGCGTAATCGGTTTGACGCCGTCGCCGTCCGAATTCGCCGTGTAAATCTGCTCGGTGCGAAACGTTAAAATGCCGGTCGGAGCTTCGGGCGTGGGCGCGCTCGAAGCATTGGTGTCCGTTGCGGCTGGCGTTTCGGAATTCGCCGCATTCGCGTTGGCGTCAGACGCGGCTGCCGAATTTGCCGCCGAGTTGGTCGCTGAGTTTGCCGCATTCGCCGCTGAATTGGCGTTGGCGTCTGCCGCTTGATTCGGCGGTGGAGTAACGGAAGATTGTCCGCTGGCGCGCGTCATCGCGACGAAAGCAAGCGTCGTCGAATCGGGCGACCAGACAATCGTATCGGGATAATGAACCGCCATCGCGTCCGGCGTGATTTTGCGCAAAAAAGTTCCGTCGGCGGCAAACATATCGAGCCGAAATTCGTCGGGCGTGTCACCGGCGCGATTATAAACCGCCAGAATGCGTTTTTTGTCGGGCGAAGTAATCGTTTTGGCAAGCGCTTCCTGCGTGCGACTTTGATCAAAGCTCGCCTGCACCGCCGCATTTCGATCTTCTGCCGGAGCGTTTTTCGCCGTTTCGGGCGGCGCCGGAACATCAGCCTCGTAACGGTAATTGAGCCGGAGCGCCGGAACATCGCGCATCGCCGAAGGCGAAACCGTCGGCGGCTGCAAAACGTTTTTCTGACACGCCGCCGAACAAAGCAGCGCAGCAAGAAAAAGGATTTTTGCAATGTTTTTGTGAAACATAATTTTTCCGAATTGTTGGTTTCAATCGCCGCGAAAGCGAACGAGTCGTTTTAATAGTGCAATTTGAAACATTTTTGGCGACAGAGTTTTTTTTAGCACCGCCGGTTTTTAATCGTCGCCGTCACCGGCGCAAACTTCCGGCGTTCGTCAAGTAATCCGAAACGCCTTTAATATTCATCGAAAATGATTTTTCTGCTGAACGTCTGAACGCATTTTATCACTTGGCGCGCCGATGACAACAGCAAACGATAAAAAACATTCAAGGCGCAGTGCTCGACAAATCGGCGGCTCAATCGCTCGTCGTTTTTTAACGGTCGCAGCTCGCGTTAAATAAAACGATTTCTCTTGCTTTATTTGCCTGCAACAGGCAATAAAACAAATATTATATTGACTATTGCAGGCGAGATGTGTAACGTATTTGTATCCGTTCAACCCCAAATTAAACAACCTATAGAATCAACGAATTTTTTTCTTTTTAAAAAAGTATTATGAAAAAGTGTCTTTCCCTGTTGCTTTTTGTCTGCACGTTCAGTGTTTTCCCCGTTCTCGCCGGTTCCAAATCATCGCCGGAACAAATATGGCAGGAAATAAATGATTCGGCTTTGCGAAAAAAATCCGCGCGCGCCGTCGCTCTGCCGCAAAAATATCGAACGTTTCGATTAAACAAATCAGCTCTTAAAAATCTGCTCGTTAATGCCGCGCCGGAATTCAGCGCCGCCGCGCCCGATCAGCGATTAATCGTTTCGCTGCCGATGCCGGACGGAACGCTCGCGCGTTTCGGCGTCGAGGAATCGCCGATAATGGAACCGGAACTGGCGGCGCAGTTTCCCGAAATTAAAACGTATCGCGGGCAAGGTTTGGAGGATCCGACTGCCACCGTGCGATTTGATTTAACGCCGCACGGTTTTCACTCGATGATTCTGGCGGCTTCGGGCACGGTTCTCGTTGATCCGTATTCAGCCGGCGACACGGACAATTACATCAGCTATTTCAAAAGCGACGCGACGCCGAGCGAAAAATTCGTCTGTCATTTCGGCGATCAGATCGCCGACAATCTTTATCATTCGGACAATTACGATTTTTTCTCGGCTCCGGGCGCGCCGGAAGTTTCTTCGGGCACGGCGCTCAAAACTTACCGTATCGCGGTCGCGGCAACCGGCGAATATACAGCGTTTAACGGCGGCACGGTCGCGCTCGGACAGGCGGCAATCGTGACGGTAATGAATCGCGTCAACGGCGTTTACGAACGCGATGTCGCGACTCGTATGACGCTCGTCGGTGCCAACAGCTCAATCGTTTACACAAATGCGACGACCGATCCGTACACGAATAACAATCCGAATGCGCTGCTCACGCAGAATCAGGCGAACCTGACGGCGGTGATCGGTTCGGCAAATTACGACATCGGTCACGTATTCAGCACTGCCGGCGGAGGATTAGCCGGACTCGGCGTGACGTGCAGCACCAGCAGAAAAGCGGAGGGCGAAACCGGCACAACGAGTCCGGTCGGCGACCCTTTCGCGATTGATTACGTCGCGCACGAAATCGGGCATCAGTTCGGCGGCAATCACACCTTTAATGCTTCGGACGGCAACCGCGAAGCGTCAGCCGCGTACGAGCCGGGCAGTGGCATCACGATCATGGGTTACGCCGGATTGTTCGGCGCGCAGGATTTAGCCGGAAATAGCATTGATACATTCCACGTCAAAAGCATCGAAGAGATCATCGCCTACAAAACGAGCGGCGGACTCGGCTGCGGAACTACGGCGGGAAACGGCAACAGCTTTCCGACCGTTACAACGGCATCTTCCGGTTTTACGATTCCGGCAAACACACCGTTCGCTTTAACGGCAAACGCGACTGATGCCAACAACGATGCGCTGACTTACGATTGGCAGGAATATGATCTCGGCGCGGCGGCAACGGGGGCACCGAATACAGATGCATCCGGCGCACGTCCGATCTTTCGTCCGTATCTGCCGACGACGAGCAGCACGAGATATTTTCCGTCGCTCAATTTTATTCTTAACAATGCCAATGTTCCGCCGAATACAACGAATGGATATATGACCGGCGAACGGCTGCCGTCAATCACCCGCACAATGAATTTTCAAGTGATCGTGCGCGACAATCGAAGCGGCGGCGGCGGCGTCAATACGGCGACGGCAACGGTCAACGTGGTCAACACCAACGCGGCTTTCGCGATTACCGCGCCGAATACGAACGTTTCGTGGGGCGGCGGTTCGGCGCAGACGATTACCTGGAACGTCGCCGGAACGACCGCTAACGGCATCAACGCGGCAAACGTTAAAATTTCGCTTTCGACCGACGGCGGACAAACTTTTCCGACGACGATTCTCGCTTCGACGCCAAACGACGGTTCGCAATCGTTGACCATTCCGAATATTCCGACGCAGCAAGCGCGCATCAAAGTTGAAGGCGTTAATAATATCTTTTTCGACGTTTCCAACGCTAATTTTACGATTCTCGCGCCGACCGCAGCCGGTGCGGCGATTAACGGACGCGCTGTTACCGAAAGCGGCAGAGGAATTCGCAACATCGAAATTACGCTGACTGACTCGCGCGGACAAACCCGCACGACGAAAACAACCGCATTCGGTTATTACCAGTTTGAAGATGTCGCCGCCGGAGAAACTTACGTGATCACCGCGAGCGGCAAACAGTTTGATTTCGCGCAAACATCGCACGTAGTGAATGTGAGCGAAAATGTGACGGGATTGGATTTCATCGGCACGGCGAGAAATCAGTCTTCAAAATCGCGGTAACAATCGTTGTTGACCGGCGCGCAAAGCCGGAAAACTTTAGCCGTTTAATTTTGTATTGACAATAAAAAAGAGCCGAAAAACCAGATAGTTTTTCGGCTCTTTTTTATTGCGCAAATCCTTTCGATTTTTACTTTAGTTCGTCTCTCAAATAATCCTGGTAAAGTTTTTTCTGCGCGTCTGACGGAGATTCGACGGTGGCGATTTCATAGCTTTTGCGAATGTTTTTGCCGAGCGTAAAATCAATGTCGCGCAGTTTATCAAACCGAAAAACCGTCATTTTCACTTTATCGCCCGGTTTTTTCTCGCCGATATAACTGTTCATAAATGTCTGGCTCGCGCGGTAACCGTCAACGGCGACGATTTGATCGCCGGTATTTAATCCCTGTTCAAAAGCGGGCGTGTCCGACGGAATCGAGCGAATGGTTAATCTGCCGTCTTCTTCCGCCATCGTCGCGCCGATATACGCGCGATTATCATTGCTGGAACTCGCATTAAAACGCATTCCGATTGGCTGCAAAATTCCGTTGTAATCAATTTCTTCGGTGCCGCGCACATATTTCGCAAAGAAATCTTCGAGGCTTCTGCCCGCCATCATTTCCGAAATTTTTTGGTAATCTTCGGGCGTGTAATTTCTGCCTTTTTTGTAATGTTCGTTGTATAAATAACGCATCACGTCATCAAGCGATTTCGCGCCGTTCGACGCGGTGCGAATCGTGACGTCAAGCATCATATTGACGATTTCGCCTTTGTCGTAATAAGAAATCTGATTGTTAACAGCGTTTTCGTCTGGTCGGTAATATTTGATCCACGCGTCGAAACTCGCGTCTTCAACGCTCGTTTCAAATCTGCCCGGTCGCTCCTGCAACTGCTGAAACATCGCGGCTTTACCAATACGAAATTCTTCGTCGCTGATTAAACCGGCGCGGCGCAGCAAAACGCCTTCGTAATAAGCCGTCGCGCCTTC
>SXVE01000068.1 GCA_005790265.1 Acidobacteriota bacterium
ATGGAAAAATTTGGGCACGGAAAAAAGTGGCGGCACGAAACTCTGGTCGGTTTCAGGGCACGTCAAAAAACCCGGAGTTTATGAGCTTCCGATGGGCTATCGCGACATGGAAAAGTTCATTATGGAAGACTGCGGCGGAATGATTCGCTCGGATAAAAAATTGAAAGCAGTCATTCCGGGCGGCTCGTCCGTTTACATTATGAACGCCGATCAAATTGTCGGAAAAAACGTGACGCTTGATTATGAAGGTTTAGTCGAAGGCGGTTCGATGGTTGGTTCGGGCGGTTTTATCGTCATGGACGAGACGGTTGACGTGATGGAATCTACGAAAAACCTGACCGAATTCTACAAACACGAATCGTGCGGCTGGTGCACGCCGTGCCGCGAAGGAACCGATTGGCTGTTGAAAATTTTCAACCGCATCTCGACCGGCGAAGGTCGCCCGGAAGACGCGCAATTGCTGCTCGATATTTGCGACAACATCGAAGGAAAATCTTTTTGCCCGCTTGGCGACGCGGCAGCGTGGCCGATTCAAAGCGCAGTCAAACGATTTCCCGAAGACTTTAAAAAATGGCTTTTGAATAAAACGAACGGTAACGGAGTTTCCGCCAACGTTTAGTAGTTAATAAAAATAAACACGAGGTGAATTATTATGGGAAGAGGCGATAAAAGAACACGACGAGGAAAGATTTTTGCTGGCAGTTACGGAAAAACGCGTCCGAAAAGCAAAAAGAAAACGGTGAATGCTGAACAAAACAACAAATCGGCAGAATAATTGAATTTTTATTATTTAAAAAATGGCAGAACTGATTAAAGTTACGATTAACGAACAGGAATTTGAAGTCGAAAAAGGCGCGAAGCTAATCGAAGTTTGTCGCGAAAAAGGCTTCGGAATTCCGTCGTTTTGTTATTACGGCGACCTCGCTTTGCAGGCTTCGTGCCGAATGTGTTTGGTGCGCATCGAAAAAATGCCGAAATTGCAGACTTCGTGTACGATCACCTGTACGGACGGAATGATCGTGACGACGCAATCGGAGGAAATCGAAAAAGCGCAGCGCGCGATGAGCGAATTTCTTCTCGCCAATCACCCGCTCGATTGTCCGGTCTGCGACCGCGGCGGCGAGTGTGAATTGCAGGAAATGGTGATGGATTGGGGCGATTTGGAAGAACGCTTTACGGAACGCAAAAACGCGCAGCCGGAAAAATTTCTTTCGCCGATTGTCGCCAACGATCCGCAGCGCTGCATCGTCTGCAAACGCTGCACGCGGGTGTGCGACGAATGGATGGGCGAAGAAGCCATCGAAGCCGGAAATCGCGGCGTCAATACCGTGATCGGCACTTACGGCGGCTGGCTCGGCTGTTCGCAATGCGGCAACTGCATCGAAGTTTGTCCGACCGGAACGCTGCTCGACGGCGTTTATCGTCACGAAACGCGTCCGTGGGAAATGGATCAAACGCGCACGACCGACACGTATTCGTCGGACGGAATGCAACTTTCCATCGGTTCACGCGGCGGCGAAGTTCATCGCATTGTGGCGCGCGACCGTTACGTTAACGGTTTGAACGGCGAATTTCTCGATGTTAAAGCGCGGTTCGCGCACGGATTTGTCAATTCTAAGGAACGCATCAAAACGCCTTTAATTCGTTATAAAAAAGGCGGAAAATTGATTCCCGCAACGTGGGATGATGCGATTCATTTTGTCGGCAATAAACTAAAAGAAAGCGGAAATAACGTTGGCGTTGTTGCATCGTCGCGTTTAACGAACGAGTCGGTTTTCACGCTCAAACGTTTTGCCAAAGAAGCGGTGAATTCTGATAATTACGCGGTTTCCGACGGTTACGATTTAGCTCCGTTTTTCAATAATTTGAGCGCGCCGCTGTGCACGCACAAAGAAATTCGTCACGCGAAAACGATTCTTTTGATCGGCGGCGAACCGGAAGAAGAGCAGACTTTTACGGCGAAGCAAATTCGCCAAGCGGTGAGAAACGGCGGCGCGAAATTTATCGTCGTGCACGACACGCCGATTCGTCTGACGGCGCAGGCTTCGCAGTTTATTCACGTTAATAAAGGCTCGCTCGATGCATTTGCGCTCGCTTTTGCCGATCAAGCCGACGCCGCGATTTTGCAGAAAATCGGCGCCGGACAGGAAGAATTCGACGAGTTATTAAAAACAATCGGCGAATCGGAAGGCGATTTTATTTTAATGTTCGGCGGTGATTTGTCGGCGGAAGCGCAAGCCGCTCTTGCGAATGTTGCAGGCAGTTTCGTCACGGAAAAACGTCGCGTTTTGCTGCATCCGCTGCCGCTCTATAATAATTCGGTCGGCGCTCACGATATGACGGCGGGCAGAAAATCGCTTGACGAAGTGCTGAAAAATTCCAAAGCGCTGCTGATCGCCGGAAGTTTGCCCGAAGACAAAACAAATTTGCTGGCGAATAAAGATTTCGTCGTCGTGCAGGAACTTTTTGAAACCGCAACCACCGAATTTGCTGATGTCGTTTTGCCCGCCGCTTCGTTTGCCGAAGTTGACGGCACGTTTACGAACAACAGCGGATTCGTTCAACGCGTGCGCAAAGCCATCGAGCCGGTGCATCAATCGAAACCGGATTGGGTCATCGCTTCGATGATCGCGCGCGAACTCGGCGCGGAATTCGGCTATCATTTTTCCGCTCCGATGGTTTTCAAAGCGATTGCCGACGACGTTCCGGCTTATGCTGGAATTCGTTATCCGCATCTAAAAGACGAGTCGAAACCGGTGCAGGTGAAACACGAAATCAGCGCCAAAAAAGATTTGTCGAGCGAACTCGCGGCGCTGCGCCAGCGCGTTGAAAAAATGCCGGACGCCATTAACAGAATTACGGAAACGCCGCGCGTCGGACATAAATTGCACCGCTTGACGACGATGACGAGCAAAACCGATCAATTCCATTTGCTCGCCGCCGGAAATCCAAAACCGGAAAATCTGCTCGTCTCGCCGCTCGTCCAATTTAATCTGGACGGAACTCCCCGGCTGATTGAGATGGCAAGCGCCGCGGCGGGCGGAGTCGGCGTCAGCGACCGGCTCGACGATAAGGAAACCGTCGCCAACAAAGTGGTTCTCAAATAAGAAGCGCGGACGGACATAAATCCGTCCGCGTTTTGCTTTTGCGCCGCGAATTTCTTAGAATTCTAAGTTTGCAAAATTTATTGATGACGCTCGTTTGAAGAGCGCATCCGACAGGCGCACAACCTGTTGAATTTTCTTTTTCTATGGAACCGATTATACAAACCGCTTTTCCTTTTATCGTTTTCGCCGTCGGAATTCTGCTCGCGTTTCAGGGCGTTTTGATGATCGTCGCTTACACGGTTTTGGCGGAACGCAAAGTTTTAGGTTGGATTCAAGGTCGCATCGGACCGAACCGCGTCGGACCGTGGGGCGTGATGCAGCCGTTCGCCGATCTGCTGAAATTTATTTTTAAGGAAGACCTCGTTCCCGACAAATCAACGAAATTCGTTTATTTTCTCGCGCCGATTGTCGCTTTGACGTGTGCGCTGCTGCCGATTGTCGTCTATCCGTTCGGTCCGGTGATTACGACGATTGACTGGAGCTTTCTGCCGTTCGGCGTGGGCAACGGAATTACGCGTTTGCCGATGACAATTGCGCAGATTGATGTCGGCGTTTTGTACGTTTTGGGAATCACGTCGGTCGGCGTTTACGGCATCGCGCTCGCTGGTTGGTCGTCAAACAACAAATATTCGCTGATGGGCGGACTTCGTTCGTCGGCGCAGATGATTTCCTACGAACTCGCGATGGGCGCGTCAGTAATCGGCGTCGTGATGCTTTCGGGTTCGCTCGATTTAAACGGCATTATCAACGCGCAGATCAATTCGCCGTTCAAGTGGTATATCATTCCGCAATTCATCGGTTTTATAGTCTTTCTCATTGCCGCGTTCGCCGAGACGAACCGCGTGCCGTTCGATTTGCCCGAAGCCGAAACTGAACTCGTCGCCGGTTTTCACACCGAATATTCGGCGCTCAAATTCGCGCTGTTTTTTATGGCGGAATACGTCAATATGTTTACAGTTTCGGTGATGTGCACAGTGCTTTTTTTAGGTGGCTGGTATATTCCCGGACTCGGACATCTTCTTGAACCCGGTTCGATTCCCTACGCGCTCGTCAGCCACGTCGGATTTATTTTGAAAATTTGCGCGTTTTTATTTTTGTACATTTGGATTCGCGGAACGCTGCCGCGTTTTCGTTTCGACCAACTAATGAATTTCGGCTGGAAATTTCTTTTGCCGCTCGCATTGGCAAACGTAATTTTGACGATTGTAATTGTTTATTTTCTGAACAGATAATTTGATAAAGGGACGAGCGACGAGGGACGAGATTTTAGTTCCTTAATTCCTTATCGCTCGTTCCTCGTCCCCAACTAAAATGGCTACATCAGCTTTATTTTTTCTTTTCGCCGGACTCGCTATCGCGTGCGCGATTTCGATGGTTTATCACCGCAACCCGATTTACAGCGCTATTTCGCTGATCGGCGTATTCGTCTCGCTGTCGGTTTTATACGTCACGCTCGCCGCGACGTTTATCGCCGCCGTGCAGATTTTAATTTACGCGGGCGCGATTATGGTTTTGGTCGTTTTCGTCATTATGCTGCTCAATATGGACGAAGATAAACCGCTCAACCGTTTGCGGTATTTATACGCGGTCGGCGGCGGACTCGGACTGATTTTGCTGATTCAAACGTTTTTTATTTTTTACGCCGTGATGCGCGCGCCGAAACAGGCAATCAACGAAGACGTCACCGTCGGCAACACGCTCAGCATCGGTTCGGCGATGTACACCGAATATCTTTTGCCGGTTGAAATCGTCGGCATTTTGCTTTTAATGGCAGTGATCGGCGGCGTCATTCTCGTTCGCAAATTAAGTCAGCCGCAAATGGAAATGGTCGTTAACAGCGAATTGGAAACGCGCAATGAACCGGCGGAGAGCGATGATTACCGAGTCGCACTTTAAGATTAAAACACGAAAATAAAATTTTTATTTTCTATTGATTACGAAAAAGAAATGGAACCAAGTTTAGCCGCTTATCTGGCGCTTTCAGGAATACTTTTTACCATCGGCGCGGTCGGCGTGATTTTCAAACGCAACGCTATCGGAATGTTTATGTGCATCGAGCTGATGCTCAACGCCGTAAATTTAACGTTCGTCGCCTTTTCGCGTTATTACTCGGACGTTACCGGACAGCTTTTCGTTTTTATGGTAATGTCGGTCGCTGCGGCGGAAGCGGCGGTCGGACTCGGAATTATCATTTCGTTTTTCCGCAATCGCGTTTCGATGGACGTTGACGACGCGAGCATTCTGAAAAACTAATTTTTTATATGGCGGTCGAAGTCAGACGCGCGACAAAAGCGGACGCGCGCCGCGTTGCCGAATACGCGATCAAACTTTTCGCGCAGCATCGCGAATACGACGCGCACCGTTTCGCCGAAATCGCTTC
>SXVE01000535.1 GCA_005790265.1 Acidobacteriota bacterium
GATATTTAACCGAAAGTGCATCAGCGAAAAAAGGAAAAGGCGGGCAAATTATCCGCCTTTTCCTTTTTTATTAATTTCAAAATTTAGCGATTGCCTTCGGGCAAAAGTTCGTAATTGCCCATTTCGCGATTGTACGAATCGAGCGCGCCGACCGAATCGGCGGTGGCGTCGAGCATTTGTTTCGTCATCGCAATCGAATCGGAAAGCTGCTCGAAATCAAGCAGCGAGAATTTTTCCGGCGTGCTCATCGTGACGATTTCATCGTTCAAATAGCCGAAAAAGTTTTCAATGGATTGCAGCTGACCTTCGACCAATTTCACTGATTTTTCGAGTTCATCAAAAGATGCCAGACGACGCTTCAAAATCTCGACGTTCGTTTGCTGAATGCGGCGCGTTTTGTCGTCCGGCGCGTTTTCAGCGGCGCGAAAAGCCTGGGCTAATTGATTGTGAACCGCTTGCCGGTTGATTGATTTCAAATGCTGTTTGCGGCGGCGGTAAACGTCCAAAAGATCAACGAAATCTTCCCAGCGCTGTTCGAGCGAGCCTAAATTCGTCGGTAATTCGCGCGCGCCGGTAAATTTGCTGTAATTGTCTAAAATCTTATCTTTCTGCCACTTTAAATATTCCACCGCTTCGCGTTCGCGCGGCGTGAAAGAATTGATTAACTGTTTGCGTTTGGCTTTCGCCAATTCGCGATTGCGCTCTCTTCGGCGATTATTAACCAGTTGGCGATAAGCGGGCAGAGCGGGCAGAATGAGAACGTAAGCGATTTCGCAGAGCAGTGCAATGAAAAGCGGTATCACGCTTCCAGTATAAGCGGCGGCAACGGCAAAACCAGCCAATCCCCAAAAATTGACCGGCTCTTTGACCGCCTCTTTCACGTATTCCGTATTAAATCTTTGAAATTCCTGTTGGTATTTTGCTAAATCCGCCATAGTTAATTATAGATGCGATTTTTGCCGTTCGAGTTGAGCCGAATTTTTCAGCGCTGCTCGTTCTCGTTTTTTTCGTTGAGCAAAACCTGATCGAGAACATTCTGATTGTTGTTTCCCGCACCGGAACCGGATGAAATTTGTTTGCCCGCATTGTTGCCGCCCGCGCCGAGCAATCCCATATTTTGTTTGTATTCGAGCAGTTTATCCTGCGATTGAATATCCATCGCTTCGCGTTCGATGTCCTGCATTTGCGAATCAACCGACGAAGTTCCGAGCTGCAACTTGGCTTCGGCGGCGGCAACGCGGCGATCAATTTTTTCGCGCATTTCGTTGAACGTCGAAGCGTCGTCGCCGATGTTGAACGTTTCCATCGTTTGCGCCAATTGTTCCTGCAATTTCGCCTGTTTTGCGGCGCTGATTAATTGCATCGCTTCGGCGGTGCGCTTTTTCATATTGAGCACGTAATTGTCGCGCGCTTTTAAGGCTTGTTTCGAGGCGATTTGCGCTTGTTCCGATTGTGCGGTCGTGCGTTCAAGATCAATCTGCGCCTGCTGCAATTGACCGATGTAAGCGGTGGCGATGTCGTCGCGTCCCATTTTGATCGAGGCTTTGATTTTGGAATCGAGGTCAACGACCTGCGTCGAAAGATTTTCTTTTTGTTTGACCAGCAATCGTTCGGTCGCCATCACTTGAGCGACGGAATTGTTCAGCTCCGGCACGCGGTCGCGCATATCTCTAATCGTCTGCTGCAAAACCAGTTCCGGGTTTTCCATTTTATCCAGCGCCGCGCCCGTCGAAGCGCGAAATATTCTCGTAATTCTTGCCCACAATCCCATTTTTGTTAATCTGCTCCTAAAAAAATTATCTTAAAAAAGAACTTATCAGCCAAAATCCTTACGACAGCCGGTTTTGCAAAGTTGCAAATTCCAATTGCTAGTATAACAGGAAATCACTTTTAGTTAATAATGAAAACCAAAAGCCTTTGCCGCCGCATTTCACCGCCGAAAAAATGTATTTTATCATTCGCAAAACGAAATTCAGCGATTGGTTTTCAGTCGTTCGCCATCCGCTGATTCGGCTCGAATTTTTTATAGATTTCTCAATTGTTTTTGCTTTGCAATGCGTAAAATACGCTTCAAACCAAGCGGCTGTCAATAATTTTTCGGCGGACTGCAAGATTTTTTTGCAGTCCGCGTTCAGAAAGCGTGAGAGTTTTGCTGGAGTTAGTTTAGAAACCGGATTTAGAGTAAGATTGACGCGAAAATGCTTCGCCGAAATGCTCACGAAAGAATTACAGCGCGAGGGGAAAATATCAAAATGAAACAATTGCTTGTCTGGATTTGGCTGGTTGCCGTTTACGCGGGATTGATTGCGCCGTTTGCCGCAGTCGCGCAGAAGCCGAGAAGAACTTCAATGCCGATTATCAATATGAATCAAAATACGACGAACGGCTTGCAATTCCGTCTTTCCGAGGGCGTTGCGGGCGCGGAAACGCGCGAAAAACAAAGTGCCGCCGCGACCGATCCGCTTTCTTCAAGCGAAACGGCGAATTTGCTCAAACGAATTCCAGCAATCAAATCCGACGCCGGCGACCAGACGGATTTCGCCAAACGCGCCGGAACTTTGCCCGCGCCGAAAACCGGCAAGCAGATTCCGGTCAAATTTCCCGCCGCCGAACAATTCAATCCGGCGAGCGCTGACCAGAGAAATCAAACGCTCGAAGTCGTCCGTTTTACGCCCGAAGGCGCGGTCAAACTCGCGCCCGATTTAAACGTTACATTTTCACAGCCGATGATCGCCGTTACATCGCAGGAACAAGCGGCGCAAACGGTTCCGGTGCAGTTGTCGCCGAACGTCGAAGGAAAATGGCGCTGGCTGGGAACAAAAACTCTGATGTTCGACGCGGCGAAGCGTTTTCCGATGGCGACCGAATTTATAGCGCGC
>SXVE01000536.1 GCA_005790265.1 Acidobacteriota bacterium
CGTGATGCTGTCGGCGGAAACGGCTGCCGGCAGTTATCCGGTCGAATCGGTCGCGACGATGGCGCGCATCGTTGATTCGGCGGAAACCGTCGAGACAACGAAACTCAAACGTCCGGTTAAATTCAGCGAAGCGCCGAGCGGCAGAACTTCGCAGGCTTTGTGCAAAGCGGCGGCGATGTGCGCGCGCGAAATAAAAACAAACAAAGTCGCCGTTTTCACCGAGTCCGGTTTGATGGCGCGCCGTTTGTCATCTATTCGTTCGGGACTTTCCACGTTCGCGCTCACCAACACGGAAGAAGTGCGCAATCAATTGGCGCTCATTTGGGGCGTCGAGCCGCTGTGCCACGAACAAGGGAAAACGACCGAAGAAATGCTCAAAGACGGCGAAAAAACGCTGCTCGACGCGAAAACCGTGAATCAGGGCGAAACCGTCGTAATGATGGCGGGACGGCTTTCCGGTCTCGGTCTGTCGAGTTCCGTCATTGTGTGGACAATCGGCGAAAACGTCCCGCGCAGGTAATTCGAGATTTGTATTGATTCAGACAGATGATTTTTGGTAAACGCGTTAAATTAATAAAATTTAGCGCGTTTATTTTTTTGAGAATTCAGGAGAAATTATCATGACTGTTTCATTTGAGCTTTCCGCGTCGGCAACAGATTCGGCGGATTTCGGCAGCGGTTCGGTTTTTTTCATCGGCACGGCAACGGTGATTATTCGCTACGCGGGTTTTACGATTTTGACCGATCCGAATTTTCTGCACGCGGGCGACCACGTTCACCTCGGTTACGGTTTGACGAGCGAGCGTTTGACCGAACCGGCGATTGATATTGACGAGCTGCCGAGAGTTGATTTGTGCGTTTTGTCGCATTACCACGGCGATCATTTCGATCAGATCGTCGAGGAAAAACTCGACAAGAATTTGCCGATTGTCACGACCAAACACGCGGTCGCCGAACTTGAAACGCATAATTTTACCGGCGGCATCGCGCTCGACACTTGGGAATCGGCGCGTTTTACCAAAGGCGACGCGACGCTTTCGATTACTTCGATGCCCGGACATCACGGTCCCGGAATCGTTGACTTCGCGCTGCCGCCCGTGATGGGCAGCATTCTCGACTTTGAAACCGCCGACGGGCAGCGTTCGCTGCGCATTTATATTTCGGGCGACACCTTGATGCACGACGATTTGCAGCAGATTCCGCGCCGTTTTCCCGAAGTGGATTTGGGAATTTTTCATCTCGGCGGCACGCGAATTATGGGCGTTTTGCTGACGATGGACGATCAGCAAGGCGTCGAAGCGATCAAATTAATCAATCCGAAAACGGCGATTCCGATTCATTACAACGATTACGACGTTTTCAAATCGCCGCTCGAAGATTTCAAAAAAGCGGCGCAGGAAGCCGGTTTGACCGAAAAACTCGTTTATCTCAGTCACGGCGAGACTTACGATTTTGAAATTCCGGCGAGCCGCTACGAAAAATCAACGTCGTAAAAAAGTTAGCCGCGAAAAACGCAAAAAGACGCGAAAAAAGAAGATTCGTAATTTTCTTTTTTCGCGTCTTGCCGTGTATTCTGCGGTTAAACTCGGTTGGTTTTATTTGCTTTCAACTTTTTTCAAAGATTCTGGTTTGTGCGCCGCTTCTTTTCCGCTTTTTTCGGTTTCGACCAGATATTCCGGATTATCTTTCGACGCGGCGACTTTGTGATCCTTGATTTTCGTCTCGGACGTTAATTTCTTTTTTACCGTTCCGGTGGTTTTTCCCTGCGAAGTTTCCCACTCGACTTTATCGCCTTTTTTTAAGTTTTCCGCCATTATCCGTTCGCCTCCGCCGATTTTTCGTCAACGATTTGCTTGCCGAGATTGTTCGGATCGAAATAAGCGCAAAAACGCGTGATTTTGTCGCCGCTGATTTCGAGAATGCTCACGCCGTCGTATTTGAACTCGTTGCCTTCGTTGCTGGTTCCTTCGCTCGTCCATTCAAGCGCGGCGCGGTCGTCGGCGATGATTTCGTTGCGAAAAGTTGATTTGATCGTGTCGAAATTGGCGCGGTAGCTTTGCCAGAAATCGCGTGCGTTCAGCGGTCGGTTCTCGGTCAAAACATTGGAAACTTCCGCCGATTCTTCAAACAACGCGGCGATTGTTTCCAAGTCGCGGTCGGCTTCGAGTTTATGTAACGCGTCAATAAAATTTTTTGCTGTTTCTGCTGCCATTTTTCACCTTCCCTTTGTCGTTTAAAATTCAAAATTGTATAAATAGAATCTGATATTGAACAGCGTTAGTCAAGAAATAATTTTATTAACCGAACCGATGAAAAAATTTCCGATTCAGCATTCGTCAAAGATATTGCCGCTGATTTTAACGTTAAAAACCGTTTTTTTGGCTTATCGCAAAACGGCGGAAACCGAAAAAATCATCAGTCAATTGAAGCTCGCCGACGAAGATGCAAAGTTTGCGCGCATTCGCTGTCCGTCGTGCCGCTGGCAGCCGAATAAATCGAGTCGCTGGTTTTGTTCCGACTGCGATTATCCCGAGTATTTTTACGGCGGATGTTTGACCGAATGGAATACGTTTGAAACCGAAGGCGTTTGTCCCGGCTGCGCGCACCGCTGGATTTGGACTTCGTGTTTGCGCTGCGCTCAATGGGCGCGGCACGAAGATTGGTATGAAACGGACGAAACTGCGGTTGACGATTAAATAGAACCGCGCGAGGCGGAATCACGGTTTTTCGTAACCTTTGGCGCGCAGTTCAAGCCGGTAATCATTCGGATTTTTCGAGAAAATCAATCCGCCTTCGCGCTGCGAATGAGCGGGCGCGTAAGTGATTGTCGCCGAACTCGTTTCCTCGCTTTCCGGTTCGCCGTCTTTTTTCAATTCGCCTTCAATCGTTAAATTGGCGGCGGTTTGAGTGCCGGTGTTTTTGACGTAAAACTGAACGAGATAGCCGCTTGCCGACGGTTTTACCGAATTGACGGTTACTTCGAGAATCGGCGGCGTTGAATTTTCGTTGAGCGCGCGATAAAAAATCGTTCCGAGCGCGAAAACGACTAAAATTAAACCGAACGAAGCGGCAATCCATTCCCCGAACGTTGTCGAATCTTGCTGAGATTGACTTTCCCGCTCATCGTTTTCGCTGGTCGCGATATTTTTTGAATCGTTTTCCGCCATAGTTTATTTTATAAAATCAATCGCGATGCCGACGCGCCGATGGCGGCGGGAAAGCCGAGCACGACGGCGGCTTTGAGTTGTTCGGCAAAAGCCATTTCGTCAATGCTGCCGAACGTCCAGAGAATATAAAAACTGATGCCGAGCGCAATCGCGTAGCCGACGACGGTGAACCGCAGAAATCCTTCGATAAAAGAAAGACGATTCCACAGCGGGTTTTCAAATTCTTTATACGCGACGGCATAAACAAAAGCGTGCATCATCGCAATCGAACCGGCGGCGAGCGCGAGCGTGTGCCAATCGGTCATTCGATATGAAATCAGCACCATTTCTTCGGTCGGCGCAACGCTCATCGAAAGAAAAACCGCGCCGACGATCATCAAAAACAATTCGCCGAAGTAACTCGCTTCGCGTTTTCTTTTCTGGGCTTCTTTTTCCGCCGCATCGTCGCCGCTTAACAAGCTTCGCGCAAACATCGCGCCGAAACTGCTGACAATTGCCTGCACCGATATTTTTCCGATAATTTCATCCGCCGACATTCCGATTTCAATTACGCCGAACAAAAACAGCAGCGTGGTTGAAGCGACAAAACCGACCGCATACGCGACGAAAGTGTCAACCGTGTCATCCCATACGCTCGAAGTGGTTTCAAATCCGTCGTAGTAAGAAAGCCCGATGAGCAGCGGAACGGTCAGCAAAATAAACAGCGCGAGCCGCAAACCGTTCATATAAAAACCGAGAAACCACATTTCCATCGTCATCAGCACCGGAAACGAAAATAAAATCGCTCCGCCGAACGCGCGCGCCAAATTAATAAAAAATTCGCGCGCGTCCGTTTGTTTCGGTTTGTTTGCCGCTGAATCGGAAGTCATAAAAGTCAAAACGCGATTTTCGGAAAAGCGTGTGGAAAAAGAAAAATGCCGATGTTTGAAATAATACATTAACAAACATCGGCATTATAATAAAGTATTTATAATTTAACGATTTACTCGCTTTACTCGGCACTTAGAACTTGCGCGACCGTTTCTTTTTTCAGTTTTTTGCCGCCGCCTTTGCGATTATTGTAATCGTTCGGCGAAATTTGTTTGTCGCGCCACGCGTCGAGATGTCCGACTTGGTGAACGCACTGAATCGTGCAGGTCGGCGCGCACCATTTTTCCGTGATGTACTCGCGTTCCATATCGCTGTGCGTGTATTCGAGCAGCGGAATTCCCGGCGTTCCGCGCTGCTGCGAACACCAGCTGACGATTCCCTGTTCATCAACGTAGAGATAACGAGCACCGGCGCGGCAGCGCCATTCGTATTCGCCGCCGTCAACGAGCGCGTCCTGAAACCAGTTCCAGCGCGCGTAAGAACGCGTTCCTTTGGCTTTAATTTCCTTGTAAACTTCTTTTTCGCGAGGCGTTAAACCTTTGTTCAAGCCCATTTCGTCGTGAATCACGCCGACGGTCGAAGAAAATCCAAGTTCGACGGCACGATTGGCGATAATTAAGGCTTCGTCCGGATTCGCCACGCCGCCGCCGACGACCGAATTGATATTGACTTTGAATTTCGCGTGATCGCGCAGATTGACGAGTTTTGAATCCAGAACCTTTAAGCTTTTCTTGGAAACGTCGTCCGGGTTGACGTTATCAATCGAAATTTGCAGGTAATCGAGTCCGGCTTCATTTAGTTTTTTGACTTTTTCCGGCTGAAAATAATAACCGTTGGAAATCAAACCGGCGATCATTCCATGATGACGAATGCGCGCGATGATTTCGTAAATGTGCGGATGCATCATCGGTTCGCCGCCCGAAATCGTAATGACCGAACTGCCGAATTCCGCCAGTTTATCAATTCGTTCGAGCATCACGTCAATCGCCACCGGCTCGCTCGTTTTGTCGTATTCATTGCAATATGTGCACGCCAGATTGCATCGCCGCATCGGGACGATGTGCACAAGAACCGGATGTTTGGTCGAAGCAAACGCTTTGACCGTGTGTTTGACGCCGCGCGTGAACCGGCTGAAACTGCTTGCCTTTGGCATTGTTTTTGTTAACTGACTCCTCGAAAACTGTTTGGTGAACTCTAAACGCAATTTTTTCAGGCGAACTTTACGGCTTGAAATTACGGCTTAAAATCAAATGTGTAATTATAGTTTCTGCCACGTTTCTTTTCAAATTTGCAGAAAAGGCTCTGACTAAATTACAAGCCAAAGCCTTTTTCCAAAAACTAACGTAATTTTTTATTCTAACCATTAACCGGTTTAATATCTCTCGGCACATCTATTTTAAATACATTGCCCGGCATTTTTACGTTTTTTTGCAAACCCGAAAGCAGAATGGTTGTCGTATCGTTATTTTTTTCCGTCACTTTCGCCTGAACCGGCATTCCATCGCCGTCAATCCAGATATCTGCCGATTTATAACTGGTCGCGTTTTTCGGAATCAATTCCAAGTGCCATGTCGGAACACCGCCGCTGACCTTTTCTTCACCGATGTATTTCACTGTATAATTCTGCTTGAGCTGTGCTTTCGACATACTAATAAAAGCGAGTGCTCCATTAGCTTTAGCATTTCCTTTGGCTTGATCAACTTTACCGACAATCGCTCTTTTCAAGCGCGGAGTATACAAAACGTA
>SXVE01000537.1 GCA_005790265.1 Acidobacteriota bacterium
AATTTTTTTGAAAAGAAAATCAATAAACTGCGGACCTTCAAACCACCAATGCCCGTAAAGTTCGGCATCGTAAGGCGACGTCACGAGCGGCGGATGTCCGCCGAAATTCTCGCGGAGTTTGTGTGCCTGTTCGATGCGTTTGCCGAGAAAATCGGCGGCATCTTCGGCGGCTTTTTCGCGCGCCCAATTCGGGATGTATGGCTGCTTGTTTTGCTGAGTCGAAGTTTTTCCGGTGATTCGGTGATATTTCAAGCCGAGATGTTTCCGCATTCCGTCTTTCGGCAGATGCGGTTTTAATAATTCCATCGGCGCGTCCCAACCGATGTCGCGGTAAAATTCGCGGTAAAGCGCATTTCCTGGATAGCCGACTTCCGCGCTCCAAACCTGCTGCGAAGTTTCGATGTCGCGGGCGAACACCGCTACGCCGTTCGGACAAAAAACCGGTGCGTGAACGCCGAAACGCGGACGCGGATCGCCGTAGAGAATCGCGTGCGAATCGCCGATAAAATATTCGATTCCGGCGTCTTTCAAAAGATTTTCAACGCCCGGTTCATAGGCACATTCGGCGAGCCAGATGCCGCGCGGTTTTCTGCCAAAATGTTTTTGATAATTTTTAACGGCGATTTCGATTTGCGCGCGCCGCGATTCTTGAGTTGAAATCAGCGGCAAAAATCCGTGCGTCGCGCAGCACGTAATGATTTCCAAAACGCCTTCTTCCTGAAGTTCGCGAAAAGCGTTGATCAAGTTGCGCTCGTATTTGTTGTTCCACAAATCGAGCGCCGCGCTCAAATTCTGCACATACATTTCCGCCGCGTCCCGAAAATCCGGCGCTTCGGTTTTTACGCGTTCGTATTCTTTGCGCGCCAATTCAAGCAGATTTTCGAGATGCCGCGTGTAGCGCGTTTCGAGCAGTTTATCGGCGAGCATTTCGCACAGCGGCGGCGAAACGTTCATTGCAAGGCGCGGTTTCGCGCCGGCTTCGTGCAGATTTTGAAAAATAAAAATCAGCGGCAGATAAACTTCCGTGATCGCTTCGTAAAACCAATCTTCTTCTAAAAATTCGGGATATTCGGGGTGGCGGACAAACGGCAGATGCGCGTGCAGAATTAAGCTGAAATATCCGATTGGCATAATGCAATAAACTTAACAGAAAGTTGCGGATAGTTCCAGAAACTGCGAAAAAGTTGACAGCGAGTTGCAGGAAGTTAACAGATAGTTCCAGGTAGTTGGAAGAAAGTCGGGTTTTACTCTCTTCAACTTGCTGCAACTCGCTGCAACTTCCTACAACTTTTTAACTGCTGACCGGCAAAAATTTGCGGAGAAATTTCTGCGCCGATTTCGGTGATAAGTTGCGCGGAACGATTCTTTTGCTAATTGTTTTCGGAAAATGAACTAAGCTCGCGCCGAAAACCGCCGCGCCGAATTCCTCTTCTTCGATCATATCGGCGCCAGAGATGTCGAAATGTTCTTGTAACGCGGCAAAAGAATTTTCCGCCGATAAATTGCCGCTGTTTGCCGACAAAGCGGCGAACAGCGCTTCGCTCAGATGTTCGCGCAAATCGGCGAGTGCAATGCCGGAAGCGAGTGCGAGCAGCGCAAATCGGACTTCTGCGGCGTCAAAACCGAACGCGAATGTTTCTTCCGCGCCGATTAATTGCGAAAAAGCGGCGTTTGCCGCGCGGTCTGATTTTTCCAGATCATCACCGGCGAGCGCGACCTCAAAAGCATCGCGCGCAAAACCGGAACTGTCCAAAACTTCCGCAAATTCAGTCGCCGTCACCGCCCAATCCGCTTCGGATGCTTGCCGCGGCGAAGGATTTTTACGCGGCGTTTCAACCGAATTGGAAAAAATTATTCGGACGAACGGACGATTCGGCGCGTAAAAACCGATTTCGACTTTGTGTTTCGACGACGCTTCGACGTTAAACCACCAATTTCCCTCCGTTTCGACCGGAAACAAGTTTTCACCGCCGCGCGTTTCGTCAATCAGTTTCGCCACCAGCTGATAATTTCCAATATTGCCGCCGAAAAGTTTGCGCAGAATTTGATACGGATTATTTTTGATTGACCAGTAAAAATAAAGCCGCGTCGGCGACTGCATTTGCAGACGCGCGCGATTTTCTCTTGCTAATTCGGGCAGTTTCGGTTCGGCTAAAGCCGCGAAAATCGGATCAACCGGCGCATTCGCCGTTTTTTCCGGTTCCGCTGCTTGCTCATGATCGAGTTCGGATTGATTTTCCGTTTTGTTTTCCGCCAAGAAACTGTCGGCGAGATGATCGGAAAACTCGGGTTTGATAAATTCTGTTGAAGATAAAGGGTTTAATACGAAATCATCTAAAACAAATTCTTTTTGCTGAACTTCGGAATTGCCGCTTTCGGGCGAATCCGGATTGTTTTTTTCATTCATAAATTACTGTTAAAGTTATATTAATACGGAAAGTATGCGATTTTTTAATAAAACTGACAAGCGGAGAGAAGAGCAAAAAAGGTAAAAGCAAAAAGGCAAAAGTTCG
>SXVE01000538.1 GCA_005790265.1 Acidobacteriota bacterium
GTTTCTGTTCCAGCCACGACGAATAATTTCCTTGATAAGGAATGCCTTCGCCGCGATCGAGTTCAAGAATCCAGCCCGCGACATTATCGAGAAAATAACGGTCGTGCGTCACGGCGATAATCGTGCCTTCGTATTTCTGCAAATGCTGTTCGAGCCACGAAACCGTTTCCGCGTCCAAATGGTTCGTCGGTTCGTCTAACAATAAAATATCCGGTTTTTGCAGCAGCAAACGGCACAGCGCGATGCGGCGTTTTTCGCCGCCCGACAAATTTTTAATCGGCGTTTCCGGCGGCGGACACCGCAGCGCGTCCATCGCCATTTCCAGCCGCGCGTCCAAATCCCAGGCGTCGGCGTGATCGAGTTTTTCCTGCACTTCGCCCTGCCGTTCGATCAGCGCGTTCATTTCGTCGTCGGTCATTTCTTCGGCGAATTTGGCGTTGATTTCCTCGTATTCTTTCAACAAATCAACCGTTGACTTCACCGCTTCTTCAACGATTTGCTTAACGGTTTTCGTCTCGTCGAGTTTCGGTTCCTGCTCTAAATATCCGACCGAATAACCTTTGGAAAAAACGACTTCGCCGTTAAATTCCTTGTCGGTTCCGGCAATAATTCGCAAAAGCGAAGATTTCCCCGAGCCGTTCAAACCCAAAACGCCGATTTTCGCGCCGTAAAAAAATGATAAATAAATGTCTTTCAGAACAGGTTTTTTATCGTAAAACTTGCTCACTTTCACCATCGAAAAAATGATTTTATTCGGTTCTTGATTGCTCATAATATTATTTTGAAAACGGATATTCTAACATTTTACCGCATCGGGCAAAAGTTTTATCATATCGCCCGCAAAACTGACGGAAGACTATTCAGAATTCAGCAACGCGGCGATCGTTAATCTGTTGGTTTTGGTGTTTGATGGTGGTGAGAATCGGAATTATTTTTCCGTCGGAAAACCAGCTTCGATCCACGCGCCGGTGCCGCCTTTGATATTGTAAACTTCGGTAAAACCGGCTTTATGCAAAATTTCCGCGCCTTTTTGCGAACGCCGTCCGGTCTGGCAGATAACGTAGACGGGCTTTGTTTTATCGAGCTTCGCCAAGTCTTTTTCCAGTGAATCGAGCGGAAAAAGCGCGGTGCTCGGCGCGTGTCCGCCCGCGTATTCTTCCGGCGTGCGCACGTCTATAAACTGCTGATTTTTGCCGCTCGTCGCATCTTTGGCTTCGGCGATGCTGATTTGTTTGATCTCGGTTTGCGCGGCGGAATCCGTCGCCGTCGTCGAGTTTGTCACCGTTGTCGTTGATGCTGTTTGACAGCCGGAAAACGCGATAATTGAAAAAATTAAAGTTAAAAATATTGTCATTTTCATAAATTCTATCGGTTGAAATAATCGGTCAACTTTTCGCTCGTTGTCGTAAAAAATCAATGCGGTTTTTTACCACAGATGCACACAGATGAAAACAGCTGAATACCGGATAAAGCCAATTGTCTATCCGTATTTAACTGTTTTCAGGTTCTTGTTTTATCCGTTTTCATCTTCTTAAATCAGTGGGCATCCGCGTTAAAATTTCTTCGTTTTTCAATTCTCGAAAAAACTTTTACGAATTCCCGCACGTCGCGCCAGCCGAAACTTCGGTTTCGAGATTGGCGTCCGTCCACGCTTTCGTGCCGCCCGTGACGTTGTAGATTTTTTGAAAATTGGCGTTTTCCAGAATGCTCGTTCCCAAACTCGAACGATAGCCGCCCGCGCACAAAACGTAAGTCGGCTTTTCGGGATCGAGCCGGTCAATTTCGCGCGATAAAGTGTTGAGCGGCAGATTTACCGTATTGACGGCGTGACCGCTGGCGTATTCGGCGACGTTTCTGACATCAACGAACTGCGTTTTTTCGACATCGGCTGTTGCTTCTTTCGCCTGTTCGACCGAAATTTGTTCGATTATTTTCGCATCGCCCGCGAAATCTTTCATCAGGATAAAACCTTTGACCGTTTCGATGCCGACGCGGGCGAGACGCATCACGGCTTCGTTAATCTGCTCATCGGTGTCGGCGACGACGGCGATTGGCGTACCGATGGAAATGAGCGTTCCCGCCCACGTCGCAAACTGTCCGCCGAGACCGATGTTGATCGCGTTCGGTATGTGCGCCGCGCCGAATTCCGCGCCGGTTCTGACATCCAAAACAATGCCGTCGAAATTTTCGATCGCTTCGGTCGAAAGCGGTTGCGGCTTCGGCAAATCTTCGAGCGAAACCGAGCCGCTTAAGTTCTGCGCCGCGCTTTGAGCGAAATACGCGGGCGCTTCCGGCTGGTCGGCGGCGACGATTTTGATGAATTCTTCTTTTGTCATTTCTTTCAGCGCGTAATTATTCTTGCGCTGTTCGCCGAGCGTTGACCACGTTTCCTTCGACAAACTTTTGCCGCAGAGACTTCCCGCGCCGTGCGCCGGATAAACTTCCGTTTCATCAGAAAGCGGCAGAATTTTTTCGCGCAGTGAATCGTAAAGCATTCCGCCCATTTCTTCCGCCGTGAAACCTTTCGAGCCGACTAAATCCGGGCGTCCGACATCGCCGATAAACAAAGTGTCGCCGGTAAACATTTTGACGGGCGCGTCTTTCGCTTCCGTATCTTCGGCTAAAATCGTGATGCCTTCCGGCGTGTGTCCGGGCGTTTCGAGAAATTTTAGATTGATTTTGCCGACGACGAGCGTATCGCCGTCTTTGACTTTATGCGTCGGAAAAGCAGTATTCGCGCGCGCGCCGTAAACGATTTCCGCGCCGGTTTTTTTGGCTAATTCGAGATGACCCGAAACGAAATCGGCGTGCGAATGCGTTTCGATAATGTATTTAATTTGTTGATTGTTGGCTTTCGCTTCATCCAAATACTGCTCGATGTCGCGCTGCGGATCAATAATCGCCGCTTCATTTTGCGAACCCAAATAATAAGACGCATGGGCTAAACAGCCGAGATAAAATTGTTTGAATTGCATACTCTTTTCAACTCCTATCTAAACTCAGTAAATTTTTACAGTACAGTAAAAATGCTGACATTAAATTATAAGTCGCCGATAAATCGCTTAAAGTTAAAAACAAACTCACTTTGTTTTTACTAGCGTTTTGCGTCGCTCTCAAACCAAACAAAAAATGCGGCGAAAACAATGTATTTTTATACACTTTCTATCAGGTCGCAAAATCGTTCGGTTCGCCGAAATAAACGCATTAAATATTCGATGCGTTAATGTCGCAGTTTGATTTTGTTGATGCTTGATTCCAAGGCATTTTTGCCAGCACCAAAGCCATTCCGCACGTGTCGGTCGCCGCCGAAAAAACGAGTCCCGCGCCGACAAAAGCCGACAGCGCGATTAAATACGGATGAATTAACAGCGACAGTAAAATTCCCGAAACCACCAGACTTCCCGCCGCGAATCTGACCTGTCGTTCGAGCGACCAGACTTTCGATTCTCCTTTGATTACGGGCAAATGCGCAGTTGTCCACGCCGTCATTCCGCCCTCGATCACGCGCACATCGGCAAAACCTTTGGAAACTAATTTTTCCGCCGCCTGTTTTGCACGGTTTCCCGAACGACACATCAAAAATACCGTTTGGGCGCGATCAATTTTCCCGACGTGGTTTTCAAATGCCGACAACGGCGCGAGCCGCGCGCCTGAGACGCGCTCGGCGTCATATTCCGCAAACTCGCGCACATCAACAATCTGACATTCGCCGCCCGCCAACTGTTCATTTACTTCCCGA
>SXVE01000539.1 GCA_005790265.1 Acidobacteriota bacterium
CTCACTTTAGTCTTGCCGAAATCTGATGCCGTTCCGTTAATTGCTACCGCGAACCTCGAAACAATCGGTGTGCGAATGCCGAAAAGCGTTTTGGCGCGCGAATTTATCAAAGCGTGCGCGGTTCCGCTCGTCGCGCCGTCGGCGAATCTTTCCGGCAAACCTTCGCCGACCGATTGGCTGGCGGTTAACGAAGATTTGAACGGAAAAATTGATTGTATTTTAAAAGGAACGGCGACCGAAATCGGTTTGGAATCAACCGTCGTTGACTGCACCGGCGCTGCGCCGCTCGTTTTGCGCTCGGGCGCGGTGACGTTGGAAGATTTGCAAAAAATCATTCCCGAAACGCGGCTTTACACGATCAAAAACGACGAAATCGTTCGTAGTCCGGGCTTGAAACACAAACATTACGCGCCGTCGGCGACGGTTGTTTTGGTGAATTCAAGATTTGAGATTCAGGATTCGGGGAAAAAAGCGTTTATCGGTTTGAATGCGCCGCGTGAAAAGTTCGATTTGATGAAAATTTGCGGCGATGCGAACGAATACGCGCGCGAAGTTTTCGCGTTTTTCCGGCTGTGCGACCAGGAAAATATTAAAACGATTTACTGCGAAACGATTGCGGAAATCGGAATCGGGCTTGCGCTGATGGACAGATTAAAACGCGCGGCGGAACAGTGAGCGGCGAATCAACAATTACGTTCAAACCGTTCTTAATCTATGTTCACTCTGTTTCTATGTGTTTCAAAAAATGATTTAAACACATAGAAACAGAGTGAACATAGAAAATCGTGGGCAGATTCCCGCCGCGCCGTGGATTTTGTGTTTATTTCGCGCAAATTAAAACAATCGCGTGTTCGCCGTTGGCGGCGAGAACTTTTGAATCGGCGATGTTCGTTTCGTTAACGATATTGGCAACGTCTTTTTCGGGGACGAGCGCGAGAATTTGATTGTTCGGCTGACGTTTCGCATCGCCGACGAGAAAGGAAAAATCCGTGTAAAGTTTTTGTTTGCCGTCCGCTTCGCGCAGCAATCTGCCCGCCGCGTAAAATTCGAGATTGTGCGAAACATTGTAAAGATTAACGATTTTTTCGCGCTCGAAACCGTTCGCATTCGCCGCCGCGACGAGATTTTTGACCGTTTCGTGGCTCGCGTAATTCATTAAAAAAAACTGAATAATTATCGCGACGATCAAAAACGTCGCGGCGGCAAGCGCTTTGACGAAAAATCGCCGCTTTTCGCTCTTTTGCACGAATTCAAAAACGTAAATCGCCGTCAAAATCAGCGCTCCGGGCAGCGCGGGCAAAATATAACCGGGCAATTTTGAGCCGGAAAGCGAGAAAAAAACGAGCGGGACGGAAAGCCAGGCGAACGAGAAAAGAACAAGCGGAGACGAAGCGATTTTTCGAGATTTTAAGTTAACATTTTGAATTTCCTGACTGGAATCTTGAGTTTTGAAGCCCGAAACCTGAAACTTGAAACCTGAAACCTGAAACCTGAAAAACTTCCAGATCGCGGCGAGGAAAAACGGCAGCCACGGAATCGTCATCAGCGGCAAAACGAGAAAGAAAAACCAAAACGGCTGCGGATGCTGATATTTGTTCGACGCGTAACGCTGAAAATGATGCTGAATGATGAATTCGTCAATAAATTTCCAGCCGTTTGCCTGATACATCGGCAAATACCACGCAGAAGCGACGATTAAACTTAAAATCGTTCCCCAAAATAAACTGAAAATAAAACTTTTCGCGGGCATTTTCCACGACAAAACGTAATAAAACGCGACGATGGCAAACGGAAAAACGATGCCGACCAAACCTTTGGCGATGAGCGCGACGCCGATGAAAAAGTAGAAGGTGGAAAGTGGAAAGTGGAAAGTGGAAAATGGAAAATGAAGAGCGAGAAGCGAAGAATCAGCGGCTTTTTTAGCGTCCGTTGCGGCGATTTTCTGTTGTTTTAAATCGTAAATATAAAAACCGACGAGGCTCGCCGTGATTGGAAAAGTGAGAATAATATCGAAACTCGCGCCGCGCGAAAAGGCGATTAAACCGATGGAGGAAGCAGCGATTAGTGCTAAATAATCGGCGAAATGGTAACGCGATTTTCGGTTTTCGGTGTTTGGTGTTTGGTTTTCGATTAAATCCTGATTGTTTAATTGCAGATTTTGAATTTTTCTGCCGAGAATCCACAAGCAAAGAATCGTTCCCAAACCGAAAATCGCCGAACCGAAGCGCGCGGCAAATTCCGTGACGCCGAAAATTTGATACGCGGCGATTTGCAGCCAATAAAGCAGCGCGGGTTTTTCAAACCAATCGAAACCGCCGAGTTTTGGCGTGACGAAATCGCCGCGTAAGTACATTTCGCGGGCGATTTGCGAATAACGCGGCTCGTCCGGTCCGAGCAGCGGAACGGTCAAACCGAAAAAGTAAATGAAAACGATGACGGCGGCGAAAATAAGCCAGACAAAGCGATTTTCGGTTTTCAGTTTTCGGTCTTCGGTTTTTGTATTTTCTGAACTCATCAATGAAAATAACA
>SXVE01000540.1 GCA_005790265.1 Acidobacteriota bacterium
AAAATCAAAGCCGCCGATTTGAATACGATTTATCTTGAATCTTTCTGGGACGGCTACGCGATTTACCCGTCGAAACACGCACCGACACGACCGCTCAACATCGAATACGGCACAGCGGAAAACGGCAAAGGTTGGGACGTGTTGCGCGTTTACACCGAAGAAGCGGCAAAACTCGATTTGAAAATTCACGCGTGGATGCACGTTTTTCATCAATGGAGCACGAATCTGGGCGGATTGGAAAAATCGCCGATTTTTGCGAAACATCGCGATTGGGCGATTTTAGACAATTCCGGCTCGCCGCTCGTTCGCTCGGAAGCCGAAGGCGTAAATCGCGATATTTTCAAGGTTTTTCTGTCGCCGTCAAACCGCGCGGCGCGCAAATACCTGCGCAACATCGTCGCTGAACTCGCGGCAAATTACCCGGAACTCGGCGGCATTCAGTGGGATTACATTCGCTATCCGCTGCAAATCGAAAGCGCGTCGTTCGACTACAATCCGCAAACGCTAACGCAGTTTAAGCGAGAAACCAAACTCGACGCGCGAAAACTCTCGCCGCGCACAACGCCGAACGAATGGAAAAAGTGGCAGGACTGGAAAACCGGGCAGGTTACCGAAACGGTGCGCGAACTCGGCGCGGTTGTGCGCCGCATTCGCCCGACGTGGGAAATTTCGGCGGCGGTTTTTCCGGACATCAACGAAAATCTGCGCGTCAAACAGCAGGATTGGAAAAGCTGGGCGGCGGCGGGCGACGTTGACGCGCTTTTGCCGATGCTCTACTCGACCGATTACGGAAAAGTTAAAAATTGGGCGCGCGATTTTCGCCGCGACGCATCGCCGAAAGTGAAAATTTATCCGGCGATTTTCATCGGGCATTTTTACAATCAAACCGCGAACAAACTCGACCGCCGTTATCTCGACATCGAACGCGAATTCGATTTCGACGGCTTCGGATTGTTCGCCGCGCAGAGTTTGACCGACGATTTAATTGAAAAAATCAGGAAGAATTAATTACGAAATGCATATTGATAAACCGAAGCTGAAAAAAGAATTTTTGTTGATAACACTAATCATCGCGGCGTTCGCTCTGCCGCTTTTCGCGCAGAATCCGGCGCGGCTCAGTAAAAAGATTTTGCTCGTGCCGCTCGATGATCGCCCGCCGTGTCTGCAATTTACGGTTGAGATGGGAAAAATCGGCGATGCGGAAATCGTCGCGCCGCCGAAAGAGCTTTTGGGCAGATTTACGACGCCCGGCGATTCGGACAAAATCATCGAATGGCTGAAAACGCAGGATTTGAAATCATTTGACGCGGCGATTGTCGCGCTCGATATGACGACTTACGGCGGACTGGTCGCGATGCGTCGTTACGGCGACACGACGGCGGAAATCGCGCTGCGACGGCTCGAAGTTTTCCGCGATATAAAAAAGCGCGCGCCGAAACTGCCCGTTTACGCGCAAAGCGTGATTATGCGGCTCGCGCCGACCGGCGACGGCGTCAACGAAGCGTACCGCGATAAACTCGCAAATTGGGCGGAAATTTCGCCGTATCCGGAAAATAAGCTGCAAACCGCAAAACTCGAAAAGGAAATTCCGGCGGCGGTTTTGACCGATTACAAACGGGCGCGCGAACGCGATTTGCGAGTTAATCTGCAAGCGATTGATCTGGTCAAAGAAAAAACGATTGATTACTTAATTTTGTCGCAGGACGACGCGAAACCGAAAGGCATTCACGTCGCCGACCGCGAACGTTTAATCGAACAAACAAAACGACTTAATTTGACTGAAAAAATCGCCGTTCAGCCGGGCGCGGACGAAGTTTCGATGCTGCTTTTGGCGCGCGCGACAAACGCTTTGTATAAAACCGCGCCGCGCATCAAAGCCGTTTATTCGTCGGAAGAATTGAGCAATAAAGCGATGCCGTTTGAAGATCGCGCATTGAAAGAAACGGTCAGTTTTCACATTAAAGCCGTTGGCGCGCGCGAAGTGGCGAGCGAAAAAGAAGCGGATTTGCTTTTTTACGTTTACCCGTCGCGATTTGAAACGGGACGCGCGGCGAGTTTCGCCCAAGAAATCGCCGATCAAATCAAACGCAACAAACGAATTATAGTCGCTGACATTGACCCGAAAGGCGACGTGCAGGGCGGCGACCCGAAATTTACCTTTGAGCTGACCAAACGCGGCGTTTTTCCCGAACTTTACAGCTACGCTTCGTGGAATACCGCCGGAAATACCATCGGCACGACGCTGCCGCAAGGCGTCGTATTTGCGGCGGCGCACGGCAAATTATTGAAATCCGACCAGGTTGCGAGCCGTGTTTGGACGGCGCAAAATTGGTTTACGCTGCACCGCGTTTTGGACGATTTTTATTACCACACCGAAGTTCGCGCCAAAGCCAAACAACTGATCGCCGAAAACAAATGGAATTCGCTGCGATTGTCCGACGAAGCGAACGCGCGAGTTGAGGATTTGAGCACGAAACTGATGCGCGCCGCGTTCGATGATTTCACCGCCGCTTATTTCCGCAGCCAAAGCGTTTTGCAAAAAAACGTGCGCTGCGCGAAACCGTCGAATCTGACTTTCGATTTGCCGTGGAATCGCACGTTTGAAGCGGAGATTGATTTCGATCTGCAATGCCAAATCGCTAATCGCTGATAAATCGTTGAGTTAACAGCAATCGAAACCGCGCGACGACAAATCGTTCAAGATCGTTTTTACCGCCGAGACGCGGAAACGCCGAGTTTTTTTATAATTTACTCGGCGTTTCCGCGTCTCGGCGGTGAACTGGTATTTTTATTAATCAAAAATTGCTTCGGCGCCGGATTTTTCGCATCATTTAGTAATGCCGACCGTTGAAACAAAACTGCTGATTCTGGATTTGGACGAAACTTTGATTTACGCGGCGGAAAGAAATCTCGAGCGCGATTTTGATTTTATCGTCGGTCGGTATTTTGTTTACAAACGCCCGTTTCTCGATGATTTTTTGAAGTTTTGTCTGGAAAATTTCGAGGTCGCGGTGTGGACGACGGCGACTGAAAAATACGCGGCGCAAATCGTCGAAAATATTTTCGATTATAAAGATCCGCTTTCATTCATCTGGTCGCGCGAACGATGCACAAGCGGTTTCGACGCGGAAACGAAAAACATTTTTTATGAGAAAAAAATCGCCAAAATCAAAAATCGCGGCTACAATCTGGAATCAATTATCGCCGTTGATGACAGTCCTGAACCATGGCGGTCGAGTTATGGAAATTTAGTTCGCGTGCAGCCTTTTTTCGGCGAAACTGCCGACGAAGAATTAAAATTTCTGGCGATTTACCTGGAAAAATTGACGAAAATTGAAAACATTCGCCGCGTTGAAAAACGAAATTGGCGAAACCGAATTTGATAAGAAAACTAAAGTTATGGATTTGAAAATCGGAGATAAATTCTCAAAAACAAAACAAATTACCGATGCGGTCGTGCGCGCTTTCGCCGAGCTTTCCGGTGATTTCAATCCGATTCATCTCGACGACGAATTTGCCGCCGCCACGCAATTTAAGCGGCGCATCGCGCACGGAATGATTTCGGGCGCGCTGATTTCCGCCGTGCTCGGTCACGAATTTAAAGAACGAAAAATCGTTTATTTATCGCAGACGATGCGGTTTGTCGCGCCGGTTTATATTGACGATATGGTGACGGCGACGGCGACTATTACGGAAATTCGCGAAGACAAGCCGATTATCACGATTGAAACTGTCTGCACGAATCAAAACGGCGAAACGGTCGTCAGCGGCGAAGGGAAAATTATGATTCTCGCCTAGTTTTGCGTTTTTGTTCGGGCAATTTCAATCAGCCGAAAATGCTCGATTATTTTAATGTCGCCGCTGATTCGATTTGCTTTGAGCGCCGATTAAAAATTGTAATTTACTCGGCAAAACGGATAAAATAAGAGCGAAATGAACAAAATTTGGCAGTTAAACTTTTTGATTTTTATCATTGTGATCGGCTCGGTCGGCTCGCTGCCAGCGCAGACGAAAACTGCCGCCGGAGAAACAAAACCGGCGACGGCGGCGAAACCGGCGGAAGCGAAAAAATCAAATCAGCGTCCGGCGAAAAATGCGGCGAAAGGCGAGCCGTTTGACCGCGCGGACGTGAAAACGCTCGCCGCGCAGTGCGTTAAATTCGAGACGGACGCGGGCGCGATCACGATGGAAATGTTTCCCGAAAGCGCGCCCGAAGCGGTCAGGAATTTTCTTAATCTGACGGCGACCGGCGCGTTTAACTCAACGACTTTCAATCGCGTCGTTCCCAATTTCGTCATTCAGGGCGGCGATCTTTCGACCGGCGGAAAATGGACGATGGAAACGGCGCAGCGCGCGGCGCGAACGCTGCCCGACGAGCCGAGTTTGATCAAACACGAACGCGGCACGCTTTCGATGGCGCGCACCGGCGAACCGAACAGCGCGACGACCGGTTTTTTTATTTTAGTCGGCACGGCGACGCATCTCGACGGCACTTTTGCCGCTTTCGGACGCGTAACCAGCGGAATGGAAACGGTTGACGCGATTAACAAAGCGCCGGTCGAAAACGAAAAGCCGAAAAAAGCCGTCGCGATCACGCGAGCGACGATTTTCCCGTGTCCGGCTGCCGCAGAAACAACGCCGACCAAACCGCCCGCGCGCTAAAACGTTCGCAATTGCAGTGCTTGAGTTTAGCGTTCAAATCGGCAAATCAAATTTCAACTGATAGTTTCCTGAATGCCTTGTGAAAATTAAATTGACAACGCTGGCTTTTGTAATTTTGGCGATGATGACGAGATTGGACGGTCAGACAAAATCAAGCGCTGAAAACAGACCGCGCGTGCGCGATGTCGGATTAAAAATCGGCATTTTACCGACCGGAGCACTGAATGCGATCACGGATGTTGCGGGCGTTCGCATCGGTCACACGACGATTATTCGCGGCGAAGATGTGCGAACCGGCATTACAGCGATTTTGCCGCACGCGGGAAATTTGTTTCAGGAAAAAGTTCCCGGCGCGGTTTTCGTCGGCAACGGTTTCGGCAAACTGGCGGGTTCGACGCAAATCAACGAACTCGGCGAAATCGAAACGCCGATTCTGCTTACGTCAACGCTGAGTGTGCCGCGCACGGCTGATTTTCTGCTCGATTATTTGCTCGCGCTTCCCGGCAACGAAGCGGCGCAGTCAATCAATCCGCTAATCGCCGAGACGAACGACGGCTTTTTAAACGATATTCGCGGGCGTCATATTACGCGCGAAAGCGTTTTTTCAGCGATCAAAACAGCCGCTTCCGGCGCAGTTGAAGAAGGCGCGGTCGGCGCGGGAACCGGCACGGTCGCGTTCGGTTTCAAAGGCGGCATCGGCACATCATCCAGAAAAATACCGGCGCAGTTCGGCGGTTACACCGTCGGCGTGCTCGTCCAATCAAACTTCGGCGGCGTTTTATCAATTGACGGCGCGCCCGTCGGCATCGAATTAGGCAAATATTACCTAAAAGACGCGCTCGAACCCGCAAAAATCGGCGGCAGTATTTCAAGTAAAAATCAGGCGAAATTATCCGCCGATCAATCGAAATCGTCTGAATTATCGAAACTCGAAAAATTCGACATCAACAATTCGGCTGACGGCTCGATTATTATTGTGATTGCGACCGATGCGCCGGTTGACGCCAGACAATTAAAAAGAATGGCGGCGCGTTCGATGTTCGGACTCGCCAAAACCGGCGCGGCGGCGACCAACGGCAGCGGCGATTACGCCATCGCTTTTTCGACCGCCAACGAATTGCGCATCAAACCGCTCGCCGCCAATCAATTGACGCGCGATACGAAAGTTTTGGGAAACGATGCGATGTCGCCGCTGTTTCTCGCCGTCATCGAAGCAACCGAAGAAGCGATTCTCAATTCCCTGTTTCGCGCCGCAACCACGACCGGCAAACAAAAACGCACGGTCGAAGCTCTGCCAATCGAAAAAACGCTTGAGATTCTGCGCAAATACCGAAAAATAAATTGAAACTCTCGCCGTTTTTATTTGGTCGGCAGATTTTTCTGCTGCGGCGAGCCGGTTTCGATCAAACGCACCGTGTCGCGCGCGATTAATAATTCTTCGTTGGTCGGAATCACGTAAATTTTGAGTTTTGACGAATCGGCGCTGATGATGTTTTCGTGTCCGGCGGTTTGCGCTTCGTTTTTCGCTTCGTCGAGCTGCGCGCCGCACCAGCTTAAATAATCGCAAATCTTGCGGCGAATCAGCGCGGAATTTTCGCCGATGCCGCCCGCGAAAATGATCGCGTCCGCGCCGTTCATCGCGGCTAAATACGAGCCGATGTATTTGGCGGCGCGATAACAGAAAATCTCAATCGCTAAAATCGCGCGGCGGTCGCCGGATTCTGCGGCTTCGGCGGCGAGTTCGCGCATATCGTTCGTCAAACCGGAAATTCCCAAAAGTCCCGATTGTTTGTTCAAAAGCGATTCGGCTTCGTTCACGGTTAAACCTTCTTTGGCGCAGATGAATTCGATCAGCGCCGGATCAATGTCGCCCGAACGCGTTCCCATCACCAAACCTTCGAGCGGCGTCAAGCCCATCGAAGTATCCATCGAATTGCCGTTCTTAATCGCCGCGATTGAACAGCCGTTGCCGAGATGCAGCGTGATAATATTGACGTTTTCGCGCGCGATTTTATTAATTGTGCGATAGCGGTAAGCGATGTAGCGGTGCGACGTGCCGTGAAATCCGTAACGGCGGATTTTATGGCGGCGGTAAAATTGATACGGAATCGCGTAAAGATACGATTTTTCCGGCAGCGTTTGATGAAAAGCCGTATCGAAAACCGCCGTTTGCGGCAGTGCGCGACCGAAAATTTCTCGCGCGGCATTGATTCCCTTGACGTTTGCCGGATTGTGCAGCGGCGCCAGCTCGATGCAGTCTTCGATGCCGCGCAAAACTTCGTCCGTAATCAAAACCGATTCGGTAAAAAATTCGCCGCCGTGCACGACGCGGTGACCGATTGCCTGGATGTCGGCGAGACCGTTTATTCCTTCGATGTTTGAACTGTCCGACGCAATCCAGCGCAAAACCGTTTCGAGCGCGGCGCGCACGTCGCGAACGGGCGCGGCGGAACGTTCGGTCTGGCGGTTTTCGGCGGTAAAAGTGATAATTGCCGCGCCGCCGATGCGCTCGATTTGTCCGTGCGCGAGCCGCCGGTCGGCATTGTCGGCGATTTGTTCGAGACCGGTGGCGATCAGTTGAAACTTGAGCGACGAACTGCCGCAATTCAGCACCAAAACATTCATTGACGTGTCAACTCCTTTTGGGAAAGTTCGAGTCTAAACGCATCAGCAAAGGCTTGTAAAATTTTGAACGCAAAATAAATTTTTCGACATTCACAGACACCGTTGCTCGATTTTCGATGCGTTTCATTTTGGATGAAAATCCGCCGTCACAAAATGTTTTTGCAATTTATTCAAACGGGTTATGATTGTTTTTTTTACTACCGACAATCTGGAGGAATTTTTGTTTTGAACAAATTTTTAATCGTTATTTTTATGATTCTCGCCGCGCAGTCGGCAATTTTCAGCCAGACGGCGAAAGATACGGTTTCGACGCGCGAAATGGACAGAATCAACTGGATGGAATTTCGCGAAACGGTTCCGTCGAAAGTCACGACGGTTTTGCTGCCGGTCGGAACGCTTGAACCGCACGGAGTTATCAACAACGGCGCGGACAACACGGCTCCGACGGCGATGGCGAAAACGATTGCGCGAACGACGAATGCGATGATCGCGCCGACTCTGCCGTACGGAATGACCGGTTCGATGGTAGCGTATCCCGGCGCTTTTCAAATTTCTGAGGCGGCTTATCGCCCGTTCGTCAAACAAATTATTGAAGGTCTGGCGAAAAACGGTTTCAAAAATATCATCATTTTAAACGGTCACGGCGGCGGACAAACGGCGGTTTTGCAGTCAGTCGCAGCGGAAGTGGCAACGGAAAAACGCGTGCGCACGCTCGTGATTAATTGGTGGTCGTTTGCTTCGGACGAAACGAAAGCGGTTTTCGGCGAAGACGGCGGACACGCCGGACTCAACGAAACGGCGTTTATTCAAGCGATTGACCCGACGCTCGTTCACCGTGAACGTTACAAAGACGAGCTCGCCACCGCTTATCCGGCAGCCGGAACGTGGTCTGCCGTTCCGTTTCCCTCATCAATCGGACTTTACCAAAGCGGACAGGGCTATCCGAAATTAGATCAGAAAAAAGCCGACGAGTATTACCGCCGGGTGACGGACAAAGTGGCGAATTTGATTAACGACATCATCAAAAAATGGAACGCC
>SXVE01000541.1 GCA_005790265.1 Acidobacteriota bacterium
AAATTGCCGAGATTTTCGGTTTCAAAACGGGCGATGCCGCGGATAAAAACGACGGCGAGCGCCATTCCGACTGCCGCCGAAAGAAAATTCTGCAAAGCGAGCGCCGTCATCTGCGTGAAATAACTCATCGTCGTTTCACCCACGTAACTTTGCCAATTCGTATTCGTCACAAACGAAACCGCCGTATTGAACGAAAGCTCCGGCGAAGTTCCGGCGAGATTCTGCGGATTGAGCGGCAAAAATCCTTGAAGACGCTGCAACGCATACAGCGCGAGCGACGAAGCGAGGCTGAAAATCAGAACGCCTGCGCCGTATTGTTTCCAATTCATTTCGCGCATCGCATCAATGCGGCAAACAGCGTAAATGAGGCGTTCACACGGTTTACAGACAAAATCCAAAAATGTTTTGTCGCCGCTGTAAACGCGCGTCAAATAAATTCCCGCCGGTTTTGCAGAGAGCGTCAGCACGACGAAAAATAATAAAATTTGTAAAATTCCTTCGATGGTCATATTTCTTTTTATCGCCGATTCGGCAAAGATTTCGCAGACTGGCATTTAATCGTCCAATCAACGTAATCGGCATTTACCGGCGGCTGAACGGCTTAAAATTTTTCCGGTCGCAAAAGCGCGTAAATCAAATAAATCGCCAGTAAAATCGCGCAGATTACCGCTGAAACAGTTTCTAAATTCATTTTTCGTTTTCTCCGTGCCGCAAAATTTCGCAGCCGCGCAAATAAGCCAGAGCCAGCAGAAAAAATCCGACGATCGCTAAAATAAAGATAAAATCCAACATATTTTTTCTCGCTAATTAAAGTTGTAACCGAGTTCAAAAAGGAAATAATGATTTCCCTGTTTGAGCTGTGAGTTGCCGAGCGAATACGCAAAATACGCCGTGGTTTTCGGATGCGGTTTGTAAATTACGCCCGGCGTGAAATAACCGTTCGCGTGTTTTCCCGTGATCCAATCCGCCGCGAGCGAAACTTTGTCGCTCGCGGCGTGTTCGACCGCAAATTGTCCGCCGCCGCGCGAAGCATTTTGGGCGACGACGTTTTTTGTATAAACGAATCCGCCCGCCGTCAGACGCGTTTTATTAAAAGTTTTCGCCGCCGCGACGTATGAATAAGCGCCGAATTTATAACTGCGATTGCGAACCGGAACGTAGAAATTCGTTCCGGCGAAAAGCGCGACATTCTTTTTTTCGTTTTGATAAAATTTGTATTTAACGGTCGGCACGAGCGTCGTCGCATCCGCGCCCGGATTAACGTTTCCGGTCACATTCAAACCGACTTCGACATTTTTTCCCGTGCCGACCACAACGCGCGGCACAAACCCGGAAAATCTCCGCAGCGCGTCCTGATCGTTGATTTTGAAACTGGCGTCAATCTCGCCGTAAACTTTTCCTCTTTCTAGAACGTCCGCCGTCGGAACATTAAAAACCGTTTGCTGCGCGTTTCCGCCGCTGGCGAAAAAACTGAACAAACAAAATGCAAACATCAAACTGCAAATAACTTTTCTCATTGTTTTCAAACGCGATTCCAATCACTCAAAAATCGAAACGCAATTTTTCCCGCGCCGAGTAATTAAGCGCGCAAATTTTAATTTCTCCACATTTCCGGCTGATAATTTCGGCGTTTTTCTTGCGCCGCAAAATTTTTATACTCGTCGTCTTTTTTAAAAGCGGCGAGCTTATCCATCGCGTGCGCGCCGAGCATCAGCAGCGGAAAAGCGGCGATCAGCAGCCAGACGGAAAATTGGTTGGTAAAATGGCGATTCGGAAGCGGCGCGAAAAAATTCAGCGCGGCAAAAAAAAGCCCGGTCAAACCGGCGCAAACGCCGCCGAGCATCGCTGAAGTCATCACGCGAGACCACGCGGCGATTTTTTTGTTTTCCTGATTTGCCGAAAAATCGGCGCGAAAATTGTAGTCGGCGGCAGACAAAATATTTTCTTTCATTTTATTTCTCCCCGAATCAACGCGCGGTTGATTCGTGCAAAAACAGAATATGAAAGAAGATATAAAAGTCGGGTAAAGGATTTATAAAAAGTTCGTAAAGATTTTTACGGCGCGGGAACGAAGCGGTAACCGACCCACGGCTCGGTCAGAATATACTGCGGCTTTGATGGATTCGGCTCGATTTTTTTGCGCAGATTGCCGATAAAAACGCGCAGGTATTCGTTTTGTTCGGTGTAATCGCCGCCCCACACCGCGCCGAGCAAAACGCGATGCGTCAACACTTTATTGTGATTTTTGACGAGAAACGTCAGCAGTTCAAATTCTTTCGGCGTCAGGTGAATTTCGATGCCGCGCACGAACGCTTGATATTTCGCCGCGTCAATCGAAAAATCGCCGATTTCCGCCAGCTGATCTTCTCTTTTTTCTTCGGGCGCGCGGCGCAGAATCGCGCGCACGCGGGCGAGCAATTCGTTCATTCCGAACGGTTTCGTAATGTAATCGTCCGCGCCCGCGTCGAGCGCCTGAACTTTTGTTTTCTCTTCGCCTTTGACCGACAAAACGATAATCGGAATTTCGGAAACTTTGCGGATTTCGCGGCAGACTTCGATGCCGCTGATCTCCGGCATCGAAAGATCGGTGATGACCAAATCCGGATGAAAATCGCGAAAAAGCTCCAAACCCGCTTCGCCGTCCGCCGCAATGCGCACGTCGTAGCGATGCGCCGTCAAACTTCTGCGCAAAACGCGCGTAATCTGCGGTTCGTCGTCAATCACCAGAATTTTTCTCGCTTCCATAAAGATTAATTTAGATTTTTTTGACGAAAATGGAAAATCGAAACGAAAAAATTTCGTCCGTTTTTTTGTCAGCTTGATGAATCAACGCGAAACAATTTCCTCCGACATTTCAGTCTTTCCCAATCGGAATTTGAAACGCGACCTGCGTTGTAAATCCGTCTGTGCCGTCTTCAATCCAGATTCGTCCGCCCTGCGATTCGACGATGCCGCGCGCAATCGCCAGACCGAGACCGAGACCGTTGCCGGTCGCGTGAATGTCTTTTTCGCCGACGCGGAAAAATTTGCTGAAAACCTTTTCGCGCATTTCTTCGTCAATGCCGATGCCTTCGTCTTCGACCGCAATTTTGATGGTTCGATTGGTAATTTGCTGCGCCGAAATTCTGATTTTTGAATTCACCGGCGAATATTTTGCCGCGTTGTCGAGCAGCGTGTAAACGACTTCGGCAATCGAATGCGCATCAACCAGCACGTTTGGAATGTCCGGTTCGATTTCAACGACAACCCGGTGCGCGCTCAAGCGATTTTTCGCGCGCTCAATCGCATTATTGATAATTTCTTCCGCCGCGCTCCAGGTTTTCAGCAAATGCAGCGCGCCGGCTTCGACCTTGGCGATGCCGACCATACTTTCGATAAATTCGTTCAAACGGTCGGTTTCCTCGTCAATAATTTCGAGAAATTCTTCGCGCCCGTCTTCGTCGAGAATATTTTCTCTGCGATCTTCGAGCAGAGTCGTCACCGATGCTTTAATCGAAGTGAGCGGCGTGCGCAAATCGTGCGTTACGGCATCGAGCAGAGAAGATTTTAATTTCTCGCTTTGCCGCAAGGCTTCCGCCTGACTCGCCTGTTCAAACGCCGCCTGCAATTCGCGGTAAAGCCGTTCGATTTCTCTGCGCCGCTGTTCCGATTCATCAGCGCGGCGGCGGGCGTAAACCGACAATTGCCCGGCAGTCAGCGCCGTAATCAAAAACGCGCCGAAAGTGACCCAATTTTCCGGATCGTCAATATGAAAAGTGTAGAACGGCGGCAGAAAAAAGAAGTTGAAAGACAACACGCCGACGACCGAAGCGATCAGCGCCGGACGACTGCCGAAAATGGTGGCGGCAAACAACACGATCAGCAGCAGCGCGAGCGAAACCGTCGTCGGATTGAGATGATCGCGAAACGGCAGCAGCAGCGCGACAACGGCTGAAATGCTGATTACCGCCGCCGCCGAACTTTTCCATGATGTAAAGATTCGTTCGCTTTCCGTCATCAATTTATTTTTCTAAAACAACCGTGATTGATAGTTTTCGCGCCGTTGAAAGAGTATATTTACTTTCACTCATTTTTCCATATTATCCGACATTTGCGCTGTTGCTTTTCTTATTTCCCGCTTCGCATGTATTTTTCTGCAATATTTTATCTCTGAACGAATTAAAAAAGCCGTCAGATTCTAAATCTGAACGGCGTTGCCTGTCAAAAAGTTTTTAAATTTCAATTTCCCGTAAAATTCGGCGGACGTTTTTCAAAAAACGCCTGCACGCCTTCTTTAAAGTCCGCCGCTTTGCCCGATTCGATTTGCATTTCGTGTTCTAAATCGAGCTGCGCGCGCAAATCGTTGGCGAACGAAGCGTTGAGCATTCGTTTGATTCTGCCGATTGAACCCGTCGGCGCGGCGGCGAGCTTGCGCGCCGTCGAAATGGCTTCGGTCATCAAATCGTCCGGCGCGACAACGCGGTTAATCATTCCGATTTGCGCGGCGCGCGGCGCGGAAACGGTTTCGCCGGTCATCATCAATTCCGCCGCAATTTTTTCGCCGACGACGCGCGGCAGAAAAAACGAACCGCCGCAATCGGGCGAAAGTCCGATGCGGACGAACGCTTCGTTAAAAGTCGCGTTTTCCGCCGCGAAAACGATGTCGCAGGCGAGCGCGAAATTCGTTCCCGCACCGGCGCAAACGCCCTGCACGGCGGCGACGAACGGAATCGGCGTTTCGCGAATCAGCAAAATCACGTCGTGCAGCGCGCGTAAAGGTTCTTCCAAAAACGCTTCGATGCGACCTTCTTTTTGCCACATCGTCTGCATTTCGCGCAAATCGCCGCCCGAACAAAAAGCGCGTCCTTCGCCGGTTAAGATGACGGCGCGCGCTTTATAGCTAATCGCTTTTTCAATCGCCGCGCGCAAGTCCAAAGTCAATTGCAGCGACAGCGCGTTGAGCGCTTCGGGACGATTAAACGCAATCGTCGCAACGTTTTCCTGTAAATCGTATTTAATCGTTTCAAAAGACATGTTTTTAATGGAAAGTGAAAAATTGATAACGGAGAATAAAAGAGAAAACAACGAGCAAAAAACTGTTCTTTCTTTATTATTATCCGTTTTTCATTATCAATTTTTCATTGTTAAGCAAATCTGACTCGCGATTTATTCGCGTTGTGACATTCGCGGCACAAAACCGTGCGTCCGACTTTCGGCTGAAACGGCACCTGATCGTGTTTGCCGCAGTTATCGCAGACGATTTCAAATTTTTTCGGCGCGTCGTCGCTCGCCGACGCTTTTTTCGAGCGGCATTTCGAGCAGCGCTGCG
>SXVE01000542.1 GCA_005790265.1 Acidobacteriota bacterium
CGAACGCGTCGAACAGGCGCACAACGATTACCTGCAAGTTTTGTCCGACGCCGGAATTGTCGGGCTGCTGCTTGGCGGATTTTTTATTTTTTGGCTTTTTCGGCGGGGAATCGCCAACCTCAAAACCGACAACGTTTTCCGGCGCGGCGTGGTCGTCGGCGCGCTTGCCGGATGTTTCGCTATTTTCGTCCACAGCATTTTCGATTTCGTGTTGCACACGACGGCGATTTCCGTTTTGTTTTTGGTGCTCGCGGCGCTCGTCGTTTCCGCCGGAAACGATTACCCGGACGATTTTGAAGATGCCGACCAGCGGCGCAACAGAAAAAAACGTCCGGCATCGGTGACGCCGATTGACGAAGGCAGAAAAAGAAAAGACGCGTAAATTGAAAATTATCGTGCCAATTTACGCGTCCGAAATCAATATTTCGATTTTTTATTTATTCAGCTCAAACCTCAGCTTCGGCGCGCCGTCGCGGGCGCAGGAAACCGGCGAGATACCAGATAATACCGTGCGAAACGTAAATCAGCGACACGATAATCAAAACGTACTTTGAATACAGGAAAATCAGCATTCCGATTGCCGCGAGCACCAAAACCATATACAAATTTCGTCTGCCGGTTCCGGCTGATTTGAAACTCGAATAACGAATCGTGCTGACCATCAAAACGCCGAGCACGGCGAGCAGAATCATTACCAAAGTCGTATAAAGCTGCGCTCTGCTTTCGCCGTAAACATTGAGCGGCATCGGCGTAAAATGCACGATTGACGCGAGCAGACCGGCGGCGGGCGGAATCGGCAGACCGACGAAATTTTTCTTGTCAATTTTCGGCGTTCCTTCGATTAAAACGCGCGGTCGCGTCGCCTGCAAATTAAACCGCGCGAGGCGAAACGCGCCGCACATCAAATACATAAACAGCAGAAAAATGCCGAATCCGTGCGCCGAGCTGTGTTCGCCGAACGTCGCCGCGATTGCCCAACTGTAAATCAGCGCAATCGGCGCAATGCCGAACGTTAAAACGTCGGCGAGCGAATCAAATTGAACGCCGATTTCCGTCGCCGTTCGGGTCATTCGCGCGACTCGTCCGTCGAGCGTATCGAACAAAATCGCCAGCCCGATGGCGACCGCCGCGTAATTAAAATAACCGGCTGATGTCGCCGGATCGGTGAAAACCGTCTGAAAACCGCGAATTGACCACAAAACAGCCAGAAAACCCATTCCGATATTCGCCGCCGTAAACGCGGTCGGAATTAAGTAGAGTCCTTTTTTCAAGCCTCTGTGCGGCGGTTTCGCGTCTTTCGGTTCTTCAGTTTCGATGTTTGTTGCCATTAATTTATTTACCGAATTAGGAAAAAAACGTTTAAGCGGCGGGTTGTGCCGAGAGTTCTTCGGGCAGATCGAAAGCCGGTTCGTCAGCCGGTAATCTGCCGATAATTGTTTCGCCGCCAACTACGCGGTCGCCGATTCCAACCAATATTTCGACCGTTTCCGGCATCAGCAAATCGGTGCGCGAGCTGAATTTGATCAAACCGAATTTTTCGCCTAAACCGAGTTTATCGCCCGTTTTGCTCCAGCAAACGATGCGGCGCGCGACGATTCCGGCGATTTGCGTGCAGACGACCGTCATTTTTTCGCCTTCAATCGTCAGAGAATTGCGTTCGTTAATTAAACTCGCGCGGTCGCTCGTCGCCGGATTTTTTTTGCCGCGCACGTAGTCAATTTTGACGACTTTTCCGGCAATCGGCGCGCGATTGACGTGAACGTCAAACGGCGACAGAAAAACGCTGACGACTTTGCCTTTTTCCGTGTTTTCGACGCGCGTCACGCGTCCGTCCGCCGCCGAAACGATGATGTCGGCTTCGGTCGGAACCGTGCGCTGCGGATCGCGGAAAAAGTAAGCCATAAACGCCGCGAGCGCAAGAAAAACGGCGACGCCGATCCAGATTTGAAAAACGGCGAAAATGACGGCGATTAAAATCGTGCCGAAAACGAACGGGTAACCTTCTTTGACCATAAAAAAAAGATGTCTGTTGGAGCGCGATGCCGAACATTAGTTTTAACAGCATCCAAACGCTAATTGCTGACATCCGACTTTTTATCTTACTTGAAATCTCGACATTTGAAAAACCAAAAAAAAGCCCGATGTCGGCAAACATCGGGCAAAAGGAGGATTGAATGAAAAAATCAATTATCTGACGGGATTATCTTTGGCAAAACTGTAAGCGCACCACGCGGCGATCAAATGAATCGTCCAGCCGAGAAGTCCGGCGGTTCCGATCCACGAAAAACCGGTTAAAACGAGCCAGAGCACGCCGACGATCACTCTGCCGTTGTAAATTTGTCCGAGTCCGGGAATTAAAAGACTTAATATTCCAGCTATCCAAGGTTCACGCATCGTTTGAATTACCTCCGATTTTTTATACGATGACCTTTTCGTTTTGTTCCGAAAAATTCGAGCGCTTTCAAATTCTTTTGACTTCTTCTATTTTGGCGCGAAAAACGCGCATCGCTTTTCTGACGAGCGGATGACTGTGCGCATAGGCGAGCAGCTCTTCCTGGCTGGCGTTTTCCGGCAGTTCGGGAATCACGTCCGATTCATCGTCTTCTTCAAAAGTCGGCATCTCAAAAGTCGTTTTCGTTCTGCCGTTTGTCGGGGCGGCGGCGGCGGGATTTTCCTCCGTCATCTCGCTTTTTCCGTTAGAAAAACTGTGTTCCAGCAAAACGGCGACGATTTGCCCGGCATTTTTAAGCGGATATAACTTGTCTCCGAGCCGCGCAAGTTTGTTTTCAAACGCTTCGTCGAGCCATTTATCTTCGACGTGTTCGAGTTCGGCGGCATCAATCGCCGGAAGTTTGACCGCAATATTATCAAGAAATTCGGCATCAATCGGACTGAATTTTGCCGCTGTTTCAAACGACTCGTTAAATTCGGGCGGCTCTTCAAAATTCGAGCTGCGAACGACCTCCGTTTGGGCAGACGGCGGCGGTTCGGCGATTACGCTGACGCGAACTTCGTTTTTTTCAACGCTTGGCGCGGATTCTTTATCGTTTGAAGTTGAATCGGCGAATTCGGCAGGTTCGGCAATTTTGCGTTCTTTTGCTCTGAATTCGGAAATCGAATCGTTCGCGCCGGAAAATCGGGAAATTTGCGTTTCGCCGATGGCAAACGGAACTTCGTCGGCGGGAAAATCAACTTTCAAAGTTTTTTTTTCCGTCGGCGATGGTTCGATTGTTCGCGAAACTTTCTTTTCCGCCGCGACATTCGGCATGTAATCCGCGCCGGTCAGCGCGCTTTCGAGCTTCGCCAATCTTTCTAAAATTTTCTCAATCGGCGCGACGCGGCGCATTTCGATCAATTTAACCAGCCCGATTTCCAAAACGTAGCGCGATTGCGTTGCCTCTTTTAATTTCGTTTCGGTTTCGCTCAAACTATTGAAAAATCGAATCAAATCGGATTCGCTGAACGGCGCGGCGTTTTCCTCCATTTCGCTGCGGCTTAGAATCGCGGTATCAAGCAGATTTTCCGCATCGTTCGCCATTTTAAACACGAGCAAATCGCGGAAAAACGCGAGCAGGTCGCGCGCGAAATTGCGCAAATCCTGACCGCGCGAAATCAATTCGTCAACGACGACCAGCGCCTGTTTCGGTTCATTCGCCGCAATCGCCTGCGTGATGCGCGTCAGCATTTCGGCGCTGGCGAGACCGAGCGCGTTCGTCACGTCCGCCGTTTCGATGCTTTCGCCGGAAAAACTGATGACCTGATCGAAATTCGATTGCGCGTCGCGCATCGAGCCTTCGCCGGAACGCGCGATTTCTTTTAATGCTTCGTCGGAAACATTGATTTTTTCTGCGTCAGCAATCAATCGCAGACGCTCGAAAATTTTGCTGACGGCAATCGTGCGAAACTCGAATTCCTGACAGCGCGACAAAATCGTGTCGGGAACTTTGTGCAGCTCGGTCGTCGCCATAATAAATTCGACGCGTTCGGGCGGCTCTTCGAGCGTTTTCAAAAGCGCGTTGAACGACGAAGTGGAAAGCATATGAACTTCGTCAATGATAAAAATTTTGTAACGGTCGCGCGCCGGATTGATATTGATGCTTTCTAAAATAATATCGCGGATTTCCTCGACTTTCGTGTGCGAAGCGGCGTCGAATTCGAGCACGTCAATCGAGCGGCTTTCGGAAATTTCGCGGCACGAAACGCACGCCGCCGGATCGTTAAAAGAACACGGCTGCGCATTCGGCTTGGTGGTTTTGTGGCAATTGAGAGCTTTGGCTAAAAGTCTGGCGGTCGTTGTTTTCCCGACGCCGCGCGCGCCGGAAAAAAGATACGCGTGATGAAGCCGGTCGTGTTCGAGAGCATTGCGCAGCGTTCGCGTAATCGCTTCCTGTCCGGTCACTTCTTCAAAAGTCTGCGGTCGCCATTTTCTGGCGATAACTTGATAAGACATAAAAAATTAAGTGGTTTTACTTGAATTGCCGAATGTTAGACGGCATCGCCAAAGACTGAAATTTTCAGTTTATTCTATCATTCGCCGCTGCCGGGTAAAAGCATCTGACCGACACATTATTTTAATCGAGGTTTTGATGCGGCGAATCAGTTTGTTAAATAAAAATCGGCGGCGCGATTCGTTTTGAGGTTTTCAAATGAAGAAACAAAGTTGGCGGTAAATAAAAAGGCGCAATTGAAAAAGGCGCGAAAAACACGTCGTGATCGAATGTGATCGCGACGTGTTTTTTTTCCGAACAGTATGCGTTGTTTTTGCGGATTTTATACTCGAACGGGAGCGACGAATCCGCTTAGATTGGGCAGAAGATGTTTGGCGACCGCGTCGGCACCGCGCGACGGAACGTAATGAATTCTGCCGACGCGTGTCATATTAAACGCGGCTTTGTCGAGCAAATCGAGCGCTTCGCCGAGCACGACGTAATTGATGACTTTGTCCCGATTGACGAGAATCGGCAGACCGCTGATCGGATTGATATTCAGCGCGGCAGGATTAACCGTTGCGGTTTGTCGTCCCTGGTAAACGCCGACATAAGAAGCGAGTCCGCCGCCGAGCGAATGTCCGACGACCAAATCCGGTCTGACTCTGGACGCGAGCGCGAGCGCGGCGAGATACTGCCCGGAAAGTCCGGTCAAACCCTGCTGAATGTTATCCAGCCAATCGGGCGACAAACCACCGTCCGTGCCGGAGAACGACAGAATTTTGCGCTCGCCTTCGATTAAAACCGCGCGAAAATTCAAGACTTGAAAAACTCTCGTTAAATTCCAGACGCTGCCGACATTCGGAAATCTCCAGCGTCCGACCACACCTTGCCCGCTGTAAGCGAGCCACGATAAACCGACAACTTCCTCGTATCTTAAACCCCAAGCATCCGGCATTAATTTTTCTCCTTAAATTGACTGCAAAAAGAAATGACTGCGAAAAGAGCCGCTTGAAAATATCTGTAAAATTTATAATATTTGCCGCGAATAATCAACGAAAGCGGCAAATAAACCGGCGGCGCGAAATATAACTATGTGATAACAGCCGAATGTTAATTTGAAGTTATAAAATGCGTTTTTTTTGGCAGGTGAACGAAATGAGAAATAAAAAAAAGCGGTCGCGCCGGAATAGGCACGACCGCGAAAGTATTGCAGTGAAAATTTTTACATATTATTAACCGACAAGTAACATTCGCACGCGGTATCTTCCAATCCCTGACGATTAATGATGCTGACTTTTCCGCGTTTATAGTCTATTAATCCGCGATCTTTGAGCGATTTGGCGACGAGCGTAATCGTCGGGCGGTAAACGCCGACGAAAAGCGACATTTGCTCTTGCGTAATGGAAAAACGGTTTCTTTTCGCGCGGTCGTGCAGCATCAGCAGCCACGTGCAAAAACGGCTTTCAATGACGTGAAAAGATTTGCACACGCTTTTTTGCGAAATTTGCGTCAGATGCGCGCTCAGATAATTAAGCAGCAGACTTTGAATCTGGCGGTTGTAAGCGAATTCATTGTTCAAAATCGTCGCTTTAATGCGCATCGCCGTTCCTTCAGCGATCACGCGAATATAATGCGCCGATTGACTCGAATCGAAAATCGAACACGCGCCGATCACTCCTTCGCTGCCGATCATTGCTACTTCGACCGTGTTTCCGTCCGCCAGCATATAAAGATGGGAAATGACCGCGCTTTCGGGAAAATAAACGTAGCTGTCGTCGCTCGAAGAAATTTCTTCGCCCGCGGCGAGCGCAATCGAGTCCATTTTCGGCAAAAGTCTGACTAATTCGTAATCGGGCAGCGCCGCGAGAATAGTATTCATCATCGGCGTCCGCGTGCGCGCCGGTGCCGGCGCCGCGCTTGAAAAGTTTTCAAAAGATTTCTGATGATCGCGTCCCGCTTGGTAACGATTAAATTTGGTCGCGTGGGAAAACTTTGGATCCATTGTCTCTGTTAATTTGTAATTCATTATAATTTCCATTGCAGTCAAAGCGAGTTTTCGCCGCGCTAAATTTCTCTGATATCAACAATTGTCAATTTAGAACGCTCGTCGCTGACTCGGTCGGTAACGCGCACCAGCAAAATTCTCACGGGCAAATCAAGCCCGTTGATGCGGCAGTTAAAAATAAAACTTTTCGAAGGAGAATCGCTTTTCACAAAACGCTTAACGCAGAGCCGAAATTCTTCGACGTTTTCAAATTCTGCGATTTCACTGAAAAAATTGCGTCCGACAATTTGCGGCAAACTTTCAAATGAAAACTTATCGGCGTCGTTTTTTCTTCTCGAATATAAAATCGTGCCTTCGTCACTGATTTCAAAAACGCCGTACAAATTCGGTTTAGTGTCGGACAAAGCTTGCAAATCGAAACTCCTTTTTTATAAACGCCGTCTGAAAACGGTTTCGCCCTCGGTCGCCGCGAACATAATTCTTTGGCGGTAAATTGTTTATTTTTCAATGTTAGCGCGGAAAATTAAATATAAA
>SXVE01000543.1 GCA_005790265.1 Acidobacteriota bacterium
CCGGCGCAAAATGGGAATCAGTCGTCGGCTATTCACGGGCGATCAAAGTCGGTTCGTGGATTTATGTGACGGGAACGACGGCGACGGACGAAGATTCAAATATTGTCGGCATCGGCGATGCTTACGCTCAGACGGTTCAGGCAGTTAGAAACGTCGAAAAGGCTTTGGATGCGCTAGGCGCGACCCTGGAAAACGTCGTGCGCACGAGAATGTTTGTCACCGACATTTCGCGCTGGGAAGAATACGGACGAGCGCACGGCGAGTTTTTCGGCGAGATTATGCCCGCGACGACGATGGTTGAAGTTTCGAGATTGATTGATTCTAATATGCTGATTGAAATCGAAGCCGACGCGGAAATTTGAAAATTTAAGTGAGCGCAAATCCGAAAATCATTGTTATTGCCGGTTGTAACGGCGCGGGAAAATCGACGATTGCGCCGCATCTGCTTCGTGATGCTTTCGGGTTGAAAGATTTTGTCAATGCGGATGTTATTGCACAGGGTTTATCGGCTTTTTCGCCCGAATCGGTTTCGATGGAAGCGGGAAAATTGATGTTGAAAAGATTGAAGTTTTTGGCGAAAGAGCGTAAATCATTTGCGTTTGAAACGACTTTAGCGACAAGGTTTGATGCGAATTGGCTTGCCGATTTGAAAGCGCAAGACTTTGAATTTCATCTCGTTTTTTTGTGGCTCGAAAGTCCCGAACTCGCCATTGAAAGAGTCAAAATTCGTGTGGGTCAAGGCGGTCATAACATTCCCGAAAACGTAATTTATCGGCGTTATTTCAAAGGATTGCAAAACTTTTTTACGCTTTACAAACCAATTGCCGACAGTTGGACGATTTATGACAACAGCGAATTCGGAAATCCTAAAATAATTGCTGAAGGAAGTAAAATCGGCGACAAAATTTTTAGTCAGATAATTTGGGAGAAATTATGCAAACAAGCGGAATCAAAATAGATATTAATTCCAAAAATTTACTAATCGAGAACAGCGAAAAAATTCAAAAAGTCATAAAATTCGCCGTCAAACAGGCTGTTTCACAGAAAAACTCAAAAACCGAACAAAAAAAATCTAAAAAGTCTGTTAAATAAAAATATGGCTGAACTCGAACACGAACAAATCGAACGAAATTTTGCGGAAATCAATCCGCCTTTGTCGCAGGCGGAAGCGGTTTTTGAGGCGAATCGGTGTCTTTACTGTTTCGATGCGCCGTGTATGCACGCGTGTCCGACGCATATTGATGTGCCGTCGTTTATCAAAAAAATCGCGTCGGGCAATCTTTTGGGTTCGGCGCGCGTGATTTTTGATGCAAATCCGATTGGCGCGACGTGTGCGCGCGTTTGTCCGGTCGAAGTTTTGTGCGAAGGCGCGTGCGTCGAAAAAACTTTGATGGCGAAACCGATTGAAATCGGGCGACTTCAGCGTTACGCGACCGATTACGCGATGAATTCCGGGCGCAAAATTTATCAGGCGGGCGCGCCGAACGGCAAATCCGTTGCCGTCATCGGTTCCGGTCCCGCCGGTCTTTCGTGCGCGACTTTTCTGGCTCGACTCGGTTACGCGGTGACGATTTTCGATAAAAAACCGCTGCCCGGCGGACTCGACACCTACGGAATGGCGGAATACAAAATGACGCAAGCTGTGTCGGTCAAGGAAGCTGAACAAGTTGCGGATTTAGGCGTCGTTTTTCGCCTCGACACGGAAATAATTTCAAACGCCGAAAACCAGAAACCGAGCGCCGAAAACCAAATTTCCTTCGCCGATTTGCAAACCGATTTCGACGCGGTTTTCGTCGGAATTGGTTTGGGCGCGACGAATCGTTTGAATTTAGTGGACGAAAATCTCGACGGCGTGATTGACGCGCTCGATTTTATCGAACGCATCAAAACGCGCGATTGGAAATCGGTTCCGCTCGGAAAAACCGTTGCCGTCATCGGCGCGGGCAACACGGCGATTGACGCCGTCACGCAAGCGAAACGACTTGGTGCGGAACGAGTTTTGATGGTTTATCGCCGCACCGAACGCGACATTTCCGCTTACCAATATGAATACGAACTGGCGAAAAAAGACGGCGTCGAATTCGTCTGGCAAGCCGCGCCGATTGGCATCTTGACCGATGCCGACGGACGAATCAGCGCGCTGCAATGCGAAAAAACCGACGGTTCGCTGCGCCTTTTTGAAATTCCGTGCGACATGATTATCAAAGCCATCGGGCAAACCAAACAAACCGGATTTCTCCAAAATATCGGCATTCAGTTCGACGAAAAAGGTCGCGTCGCGGTCAATGAATTGATGCAAACCTCAAACCCGAAAATCTTTGCGGGCGGCGATTGCGTCAACGGCGGCGCGGAAGCGGTTGACGCCGCGCAAATGGGCAAACACGCGGCGGGCGGAATTCATTTCGTCCTGTCCGGCGAACACGCGGAATTTGCCGGTGCGCGCATTGCGCCAATCGAAAAAATTCCTGCGCATTAAATTGGAAAAATTAAACTGTTTTTTAAGGTGAATCGATTTATTTGTTCATCAAACGCTGCAAAACAAGCGCGTTTTCCACCGGATCGCGGTAATAATTTTTTCGCTCGTATTGAATTTTGACATTGTTTTTTAGATAAAAATTAATCGCGTTTGCGTTTGATTGGCGAACTTCGAGCCAGATTTCGCGAATGTTTTTTCGCCCAAGTTCACGCTCAATCTCGTCAAAAATCATTTGCCCGACGCCGATTTTTTGCAACGAATAGCGAACGGCGATATTGAGAATTTCCGCTGAATCGAACGAAGTATTTGAATCAGTCGTATCGCCGATTAAAAGCCGCACGAGTGCAAAACCGTTGATTTTTTCATCAGCCGTTTGCGCCACTTTGAAAATCGAATCCGGTCGTTCGTGTTCGCCGAGATAATCATTTTTCGACCAGAAACTTAAATCAGTTTCAGTTTGAATTTCTAAAATTTCGTCAATGAATTTCGGCTCGAAATCGAGAATTTTAATTTTTGAAACTGAGATTTCAGGCAGAGTGTTTTTCATAAAATCTTTAAGTTAAAATTTATTTTACTGTATTTTATTTTCAGAGTTGATGAACATCAAAAAATATTACGAAATCTTTGCTGATTACCATCAATTTTATTTAATGGACGCTGAGCAAACTCCGCGTGCACCGGAAGATTGGACAAAGGATGATGTTCAAAGAAGAATTAAAGCCGATAAATATATTGTTGTGATTCAGCCGGAGAGAAATACGACAGTTCCCGTCGAGCTGGAAATCCTTGACGGTGCGTCAAAGGAAAATTTCGAAAATTGGGATCATATCGCAGAAGCGAGTTTGGAATTACCATCAGGGAAACTTCAGATAGGAGAGTGTTGCGGCGAGACAAAAGACGTTCTGTTTTTGCCTTCGGGTTCATACAAAGTCCGAGCATTTTATGGAAATTTAGATGCGTTGAGTTTTGATGGACTCAATGGCGATGACCATTACAAAATTGTTATGTGGCAAGCATCACTTGAAGATGTAAAAGTCGTAAAACAGTATAAAAATGGTCGCGGTTTTGAATAGAATTCAACGAGTAAAAAACTATGGCAGATTTAAGTGTAAATTTCGCGGGAATTAAATCGCCGAATCCGTTTTGGCTGGCGTCTGCGCCGCCGACGAATATGGGTTCGATGGTCGAGCGGGCGTTTGATGCGGGTTGGGGCGGCGCGGTTTGGAAGACTTTGGGTGAGCCGATTGTTAATGTTTCGTCGCGATTGGCGGCGCTTGATAACGGCGCGACCAGAATGATCGGTTTGAATAATATCGAATTGATTACCGACCGACCTTTGGAAGTCAATCTGCGCGAAATGTATGAGTGCAAAAAGAAATATCCGCATCACGCGGTCATCGCGTCTTTGATGGTCGAATCAAAACGCGAGGCGTGGCACGAAATCGTCAAACGAACGCAGGACACGGGCTGCGACGGTTTTGAATTAAATTTCGGCTGTCCGCACGGAATGTCGGAACGCGGAATGGGCGCGGCGATGGGACAAGTTCCCGAATATACTTGTATGGTGACGGAATGGGTCAAGGAAGTTTCCAATTTGCCCGTGATTGTGAAATTGACGCCGAACGTGACGAATATTCTGCCGCCGGGACTCGCGGCGATGCGCGGCGGCGCGGACGCGGTTTCTTTGATAATTACGATCAATTCGGTGATGGGCGTGGATATTGACACGATGATTCCGTATCCGAATGTCAACGGAATGGCGGCGCACGGCGGTTATTGCGGCACGGCGGTCAAACCGATTGCGCTCAATATGGTTTCCGAACTCGCGCGCCACGACGAATTTAACATTCCGATTTCCGGCATCGGCGGCATCAACAACTGGCGCGACGCGGTTGAATTCCTACTGCTCGGCGCGGGAAATGTGCAGGTTTGCACCGCCGTGATGCATTACGGTTACCGCATCGTCGAAGATATGATTGACGGTTTGAATAATTACTTGGACGAAAAAGGTTTCGCGTCGGTCAATGATATTGTCGGAAGATCCGTCAACCGCGTGACCGATTGGGGAAATTTAGACTTAAATTACAAAGTCGTCGCCCGCGTCAATCCCGAAAACTGCATCAAGTGCAATTTGTGTTACGTCGCCTGCGAAGACGGCGCGCATCAGTGCTTCGATTTCGACGCAAATAAATTTCCGGTCGTTGACGAACACGAATGCGTCGGCTGCAATCTCTGCGCGCTCGTTTGCCCGAGTCCAGGCGCGATTTCGATGGTTCGTCTTGATGATGGAAGCAAGCCGATGAATTGGAGAGAGTACTCAAAAAATATTTAACTGTTAATCAGGAAAGTGATACCGAAAAAGGTTCAACTTAAACGAATGTTTTGAAATATTAATGTTTGTACCAACAAAAAATGACTTCAAACTGAAGTCATTTTTTATTTTTGTAATTTTTAATCAAGCCGCTTGATTAATTGGCGCCGATTGGGTCGCCGGGCGGATTCGGCAGCGGCGCGGTCGGTTTGCGCGGCTGATCGGGACGCGTTAAAAACCGCTCGATGTCGTCAATTATCATGCGGTTATGCGCGGCGTTTTCGCCGATTCCAGCGACGCGTTTTAGTGCGGACTGCACCGAACGCAGAGCTTCATTCGCCGTTGCGCGAACTTGCGACTGCGCGTTTGGGTTTGCTGCCAAATCCATCAATCGCGCAACCGCCAAACTTTGCACGGCGCGCGCGATTGCAGTGTGATAAGAATCGGCAGGAGCGGAAGTTTTCCAAACGGTTTTAATTAGCTCGCTGGTTACTTCGCGAAAATGCGGATTGTTCTTATTCTGCGCGTTGAAAAAAATTAGGCGCGCCGCGCGGTTTGGTTCGAGCAGCCCGTTGATTGCCAGATCGGCGGCGATTTCCGCCGCGCCAATCGGATCAAAAACCGGACTGGTTCGCTTGCTGAAAAGTTCGGAACGGTTCGAGTTGAAGCCGAAAGCGGTTGGCGGAATTAATCTTAGAACATCGTCTGAGATTGCGAGTTCTTCCGGTTTGATCGTGCTCAAAACGGCTTGCAGTGCTTCGCGCTGTTTGGCTGCCGGGACAATTTGCTGAATCGGTGCCGGATTTGCGCCGTTTGCGTGGCGCACGGCATAAGTGTAATAAACGCCGCCGAGCGATTTGACCGCCGCCGTCAGCTGATAGCGGTGATGTAGATAAAGCGGCAGAAATTTATTTTCAAGCTCGGAAAACGGCGCGTTTTGCGGAATATTATTAATGCCAAATTGATTCAAACCGATTCGCCGAATTTGCATTTCGTGTTTGAGCATCGCGACCGGATCGCTGCCGTTGTCCCACAGATTAGCCAGCGGATGCGCGGCGTTTGCCGGACGCGTATCATTGTCCGAAAGAAAAAGCATTCCCTGAGCGGCGCCTTCGCGCAAGATGTTTTCCAGTCCTGTATTTTCGCCGGCGGCGGGAAACTGCGAATAACCGTAGCGAATTGCAAATTTGTCGTAAGCGCCGATGCCGACGGCGTAAGCGTTGGAAAAATCGAGTTTGCCGCCGGTGATTTCAATTAACGGCGCCGGATAATCCATGACCGAAGCGCGATTATACGTGCTTGCGGCGAAATTATGAGCGAGTCCGAGCGTGTGTCCGACTTCGTGCGCCGACAGCTGCCGAATGCGCGCCAGCGACATCGCATCGGCATCGGCGGTCTGCGTCTGATTAATCAAATAATTAACGTCGGGAAGCAGCGCGAAATCGCACGCGCCGTTTGCGGAATTTTTCGCCGCATACTGCGGAACCAAACCGGAGCCGATTAAAAAATCCTGCCGCGCGCGCTGCGAATCGAGCGTCACGACGCCTTTGATAATTTCGCCGGTGCGCGGATCGGTCACGCTGACGCCGTATGCCCAGCCGCGCGTCGAACGATGCACCCAATTAATCACGTTGTAGCGCACGTCCATCGGATCGGCGTTCGGCGGCAGGATTTTCACTTGAAACGCGTTGCGAAAACCGGCGGCTTCAAATGCCTGATTCCACCACGAAGCTCCTTCGATCAAGGCGTCCTGAACGGCTTTCGGCGCGCCGTTGTCAACGTAATAAATAATCGGCTCGACGGCTTCGGAAACGGCGGCGCTCGGGTCTTTTTTCTCCAGCCGGTGCCGGGTAATCAACCGTTTCTCCAATTCTTCATTGATGTTCGTCGCGTAGTCGTAAAAGCTGATCGGGAAAAATCCGGCGCGCGGATCGAATTTTCGCTGCCGGTAATTGTTGTCGGGCAATTGGATAAATGAATGTCGTTCGCGCACGGTAACCGAACGGGCGGTTGGCGCAGTGACCAGAAAACCTTCGTCGGAATTTGAAGTAAGCGTGACGGTCGCTTCGATTTCGGTGTTTCGGGGAAACGCTTTGGTATTCGGCAGATATAACGCGCTGCGGCTTTCATCGAAACTGTAATTTCCTTGTTTCGCCGAACGCAGCCGGTCGGCGACGCCGTGCGCATCGCGAATCAAAAAATTGGTCGCGTCAACCAGCACGCGTTCGCCTTCGACGGCTTCGACTCTGAAGCCCCAAACCACCGATTTGGCAAAAGATTCTTCGACCGCGCGCCGTTCCGCCGCATTATCGCTCAAAGCGCGATAATCGTAATTCGGCTGAACGAGCAGAATTTTATTTCCGGCGCGCTCAAAATAAACGATTTTCGTTTCGCCGAGCTGCCCGCGATCCAGTCCGATCGGATTCGATCCGACGCCGGTCGGCAGGGAAATCTGGTATAAAAATTCGCGATTGAAATTCGGTATTTCGAGATAGATTTTTCCGTCTTCGCCGCTCACATAAATCGGAACGAAACCATCAATTTTTTGAAGCTTTTCCGTAAATTGGGCGATGCTTTTCTTTGGCGGCGGCGATTCGGTTTTTTTGTCTTGCGCAAATGCGCATTGCAGTAGCAGCAGTAAAAGCGAAAAAAAACTGAATAAAAAACGCGTCATATAATTTAGTGAAAAATTTGTGATCTCGATTGGACAGCAAAATAACATTATCCGCGATTTAATTGCAATAAACAGCAGAATCGAGCGGCGGCAATCATTTAGAGAACATTGACAAAAAATTCGCGAGCTGTGCTCGAATAAATTTTCGACCGCAGCAAACCGCACCGGCGGCGAACGTCAACGTTTTGCTAATGTTGCGGTAATTAAAATAAACGGCGCCGCGCGCGAAAAAATTTGATTGATGTCTGCGCTTCGACCGTTGTCTTCAAACAAATTTATGAAAAATCAATCGTATTGAAAATATATACGAAAAAAGAGTTGACCGTTAGTACCTTTTTAAGTTAAAAAGCATAGTATTAGTATTTGCGCGCATTGATTTTGCACTTTCGTCATTAAAGGATAAATACCAAACAGAATAAATTTTTCTGGCGACATTATTCTCGAACGAAATTAAATTTTGAACCGCTCGTCGGTTTTTACACTTTTTAGATTAGTAAGGAGGGATTATGACAAAATTGAGTTTGACACATCAAACTTTCACGTTAAAGGCTTTTCAAATGGTGATTCTGGCAATGTTTTTAGTTGCTTCATTCGCCGCATCGGTTTCCGCAAAAACCAGCGTTCTGCTGCCGGATGAAGTTTACCTCGCCGGTTTGACCAACGGCTGTTTCGGAGCCGGCTGCACGCCGGGCGCTTCAGCTACTTTGCTTGGTTTGACATACAGTAATTCTACTTTTTCCGGCACAACCGCCGCCGGATTTCGCGGAATCGGCGGAAATCCAACGCCCGGCGTAAACTTTAACAATCTCGGATCGCTCTCTCTCTCCACCGCTCCGAATCTTTATAACGGACAGACATTTACTCTGCGAGTAACATTTACCGCTCCGCAGGGAATCGTCGGATCCAATACTGTTAATTTCACTTCGGCGATAACGGGAACCGTCGTCAGCGACAACCAGGGCGGAGTAACTTTAGATTTTAACAACACTCCGATTCTTTTCAGCTTCAACGATCAGATTTGCGAACAAGACCCGACCGGCGGCGTTGCTGGACAACAGACGACGTGCGGCGTCGGCAGCTATTTCTTTAGCATTAATGACGTAGCCATTGATCCGGGTCAAACCGTTGCCGTGACCGGACAAATTACCGGCGCTCAGCAGCGAGTTATCACTGCGGCAGACGCTTCGTTAAAAGGTCGAGTCAAAACATCGAAAAATCGAGGCGTTGCTAACGCTGCGGTGGAAATTTCGGGCGGAGATTTAGCGGAACCGATTCGCTATCGCACCAATCAGTTAGGCTACTTCCAGTTTGAAGGATTGAGCGTCGGACAAACTTACGTGGTAACGGTCAGTTCAAAACGTTATCAATTTGCCGAATCAAGCCGCATCGTGACGCTTCTCGAACAACTTGCGGACTTTGATTTCGTCGCCCAGGATGATAAATAATCGAATTGCCAACGCATTTCGGTAAATTACATCGCAAGCGGAAAAATAAAAAAACAAGATGCCGAACAACCGCCGAAATCGGTTATAAAGCATCTTAAAACAAAAAGCGGTAGATTCGTAAACTCTCAAAAGTTTACGAATCTACCGCTTTTTGGCTTAAGATGCTTTAGAACCGATTTCGGCGGTTGTTCGGCACCTTCTTTTTTTATTTTTCCGCTTGCGATGCAATTTACCGAGATGCGTTGGCAATTCGATTATTTATCATCTTGGGCGACGAAATCAAAGTCCGCAAGTTGTTCGAGAAGCGTCAC
>SXVE01000544.1 GCA_005790265.1 Acidobacteriota bacterium
AAAAGCCGGATCGGTCATCCGCGCTTTAAAATAAAATGCGAAGGCTGTTTTTCGGATTTTTGAGTATTAAGTTATTCGCCGGCAGATATTAAATGCGCTCGGAAACAAATGAGTAGAAATGCAAAATAAATATATAAATTCGAGTAAAATACGAGTGATGTCGAAAAGAAGAAACCTGCAATCAAGCGCGCGAATTTTTCGGATTACTTTGTTTGGGCGATGAAATTTTGGCGGCTTAATTGATAGCGCGTCATTCGGCGATTGTAAAAAACGCCGAACTCGGCAAACCGCATTCCGAGCTTTTCCATTACGCGGCGCGACGCAAGATTTTCCGGTTCGGTCACGGCGATCACTCGTTCCGCGTTGAGAACTTCAAAAGCATACCGCAGAAAAACGCTGGCGGCTTCGGTCGCAAAACCTTGATTCCAGAATTGTTTAGCGATGGCGTAGCCGAGTTCAATTTCACCCGTTTCCGGCAGAATCCAGATTCCGCACCAGCCGAGAAAAACTCCGCTTTGTTTCTCGATAATCGCGCAGAAGCCGAGATTTTCTTTTTCCCAGCGGCTCGAAATCAAACGAATCCAGCTTTCGGTTTCGCTTCGCTTTTGCGGTTCGCGAATAAACCGCATCACGTCCGGGTCGCTTCGCATTGAATAAATCGCATCGGCGTCGGCGTGATTAATCGGGCGCAGAAATAATCGTCTGGTTTCCAACATCTGAAACTTAAAATCCCGAATTTCAATTTTCGCGCTGCTTAAATTAAGTGAATTAAAAGTCCGTCTTTTAATTTCGGCTCGAACCAGGTGGATTTCGGCGGCATAATTTCATTCATATCCGAAACGGCGAAAAGATCGTCCATCGTCGTCGGAAACAAAGAAAACGCCAGCTTCGCTGTGCCTTCGTCAACCATTCGTACGAGTTCTTCGGTGCCGCGCGCGCCGCCGACAAAAGCGATGCGTTCGTCCGTGCGCGGATCGCCGATTCCGAGAATCGGCGCGAGCAGATAATTTTGCAGAATGCTCACGTCCAGCTTTTCAATCGGATCGGAATCATCGGAAAACTGCCGGTTGAAAATTAATTTGTGCCATTTTCCGCCGAGATACAGACAAAATTCGCCGCGTTTTTGCGGCTTGGTTTCTGCGGTTTCCGCGACCGAAAAATTTTCGCGGAGGCGTTCAAAAAATTCCGCTTCGCTTAAATTGTTAAAATCCTTAACCGTGCGGTTATACGCGAGAATGCGCAAATCTTCCGCCGGGAAAATGCCCGCTACGACAAAATTATAATCTTCCGCGCCGCTGTGTTCGGGATTTTTTTCGATCATTTTTTTGCGCGCCAGATTCGCGCTTTCAACGCGGTGATGTCCGTCGGCGATATACAGCGCGGGAACTTCGGCAAACGCTTCGCTCCATTCGTCAAGCTGCGTCGCGCGCCAGACGGTTTGCCGAATTTGCTGCCTGCAAACAAAATCGTAAATCGGCTTGGTCTGCGCGATTTCCCTCAGCAGCGCGCGCGTTTTTTCCGTGCCGCGAAAAGTCAGAAAAATCAAACCGGTTTGCGCCTGCACTTCGAGCATATGATTCGTCCGGTCTTCGACTTTGTCGGGGCGCGTTTTTTCGTGTCGTTTAATCAAACCGAGTTCGTATTCGTCGAGCGAACAGCATGCGACAACGCCGATTTGCGAATGTTCGCCGCTTGCCAAACGGTAAACGTAAAAACTCGGCTCGGCTTCGGTCGCCAGAATTTCCCGGTCAATAAACTTTTGCAGATTTTCTCTGGCGCGTGCGAAAACCGCCGCGCGCGAAGGGTTTTCGCCGGGCGCAAATTCGGCTTCCGGTCTCGTTACCTGCAAAAAACTGAGCGGATTTTCCCGGACGATGTCGCGCACTTCTTCTTCGTAAATCACATCGTAAGGGACGCACGCAATCTGCTCCGCTTTTTCGGGAATCGGACGCAGCGCGCGAAAAGGTTTGATTACTGACACTAAAAATTCTCCTTATTAAAAAGACAAAAAACCAGAAATTAGCGTTTATTAGCCGCCGCATTTGCTGATGGCGAAGCGCTCGCGCCGCTTGGCGCACTCGGCGGATTGACCGGAATTTGTTTCATTTCTTCGGTCATTTTTCTCATCATTTCTTCGAGAAATTTATCGAATTCGATTTTCCACGCGCCGTTTTCTTTGACAAACGGCATCGTTTCCCACGTTTCCATCGCCGTGTTTTTTATTTCAATCGTCGCGCGGTCGCCGTTAATTTTTTCGTTGCGCATTTCGGGCAATTCCTGAAGCGGCGCGTCTTCCCGCAACAGCGCGTCAACCGTCGAATTACGATCTTTCGCCGATTTTTCAAGCTGCGCGAGCGTTCCGGCGGAAACGAGTTTTTTCATCGTTTCGGCATCTTTTTTCTCCGCCGCATCATTGAGCGCGCGCATCGTTTCGGTCGGACTCAAATTTTTGTCGGTCGTCGCCGTTTGTTGACACGCGATCAATAAAAAAGCGCACAGCGCAACGACAGCCAATTTATACATTTTCATAGATTTCCCAAAAATATCACGGCAAAATTTCGCTTCGGCAAACGTAAAACGTCAATCACAATCGCGCTCGAAAAATCCAAAAAATGAAATCAAACGCGCCGAAAATCAATTACGGCTGTTGTCTGCCCTGATTGATTAAATCGTCCATTTTGCGGTTATTCTGATCAATTTCCTGCATCATTTGATTGGCGAATCCCTGTTTGTCAATTTTCCACGCCGCATCCTCTCGCACAAACGGCACTTTTTCCCACGCGCCGAATGAATTTTTCACTTCGAGCGTCGCGCGGTCGCCTTCGATTTTTTCGTTGCGAAATTCAACCGAAGTCTGGTTTTCGCCGAAAATCGTTTCGCGTTTGATGATTTCATCAACGCCGACGTTTTGCGCTTTGGCTTCCTGTTCGTGCATTTTTACCGAAGCTTCCGAAAGCAGCGCTTTCATCCGCGCCGCGTCTTTTTGTTTGATGGCTTTCGTGTAGGATTTAAAAGTTTCAAGCGGCGTCGAAGGCGTCTGCTGCCCGCCGCATCCGCAAAGCAGCGTCAGCGATAAAATAAGGATAGTTAAATAAAAATGCATTTCTTTTGTCCGTAAACTTCGTTTGAAAGAGTTATACTTTAAGAAAAAAAGTATAACTTATAAAAAGGAGCGCGTAAAAACCACCGTGGAACGCAAAAAACTAACCGACGAAGAAATCGAAAGCCGTCTGGCTCAACTCGAAGAATGGGAAGTCGAGGAAAACAATTTGAAAAAGCATTTTGAATTCGACGATTTCGCCGAAAGTCTGGAATTTGTTAACAAAGTCGGCGCAATCGCCGAAAAAATGGATCATCATCCGGATATTTATTTCGGCTGGGGCTACGCCGAATTTTTCATCACGACGCACGATGTCGGCGGCGGTTTGACCGAAAGCGATTTTGAACTGGCACGCGCCATTGAAAATATCGAAGGCTAAAATCAAAAA
>SXVE01000545.1 GCA_005790265.1 Acidobacteriota bacterium
CTGCGACAGACCGCACTGTTCAATCTAACACACACAATGCGACAGCGACAAGTGTTTTTACCGAAAATGAGAAGCGCCGCGCGAAAAGCAAATTTTTGTTATATTTGCCATAAACAAATCTATTGCTCGGAAAAAACGAAAATGTTAAACTTGTCGCGGCATTTGCGCTTGCCGAACCACAAAATTAAAATTTTATTAAATACTTAGTTGATTCCGCTTGTCGGTTCTGTATCAAATTTTTTCACTTCCCTCAGCAAACGCATGAAAAACCATTTATTTTCGCATCAAAGAGCCGGTCTGAACGTCGTCGCCATCGGCGGCGGCAACGGACTTTCGACGCTGCTTTCCGGTCTCAAAAGATATGTCGGCACAGCGGCGAGCGAAATGCTCCGCATTGACAAACTTTCGGCGGTCGTCGCCGTTTCCGATGACGGCGGCAGTTCCGGTCGGCTGCGCGATGAATTGCAGATGCTTCCGCCCGGCGACGTGCGCAACTGTATGGTCGCGCTCTCGGAAGATTCGCTGCTTTTATCGAAACTTTTCCAGCACCGTTTTCGCGGCGACGGCGAGCTCGGCGGACACAGCTTCGGCAATCTTTTTCTCGCGGCGATGTCGGAAATCACCGGAGATTTTGCCGAAGCCGTTAAACTTTCTTCGGAAATTTTAGCGAGCAAAGGACATATTTATCCGGCGACGATGGCGGACGTTCGTCTTGCCGCCGAATTGAAAAACGGAGACATCGTGCGCGGCGAAACGAATATTTCCCAAGTCGGCAGTCAAATCAAGCGTTTATATCTCGAACCGGAAAATTGTCAGCCGCTGCCCGAAGTTCTGGCGGCGATTTACGAAGCCGATATTGTTACCATCGGACCCGGTTCGCTGTTTACCAGTCTTCTGCCGCCGATTATGGTCGAAGGCGTCGCCGACGCGATTGCCGAAGCGGATGCCGTTAAAGTTTTCGTCTGCAATTTAATGACGCAGCCGGGCGAAACCGACGGATTTTCGGCACACAAACATCTGAAAGCCGTTCGTGATTACGCGCCGCAAATCGAATTCGATTACGTCGTCGTCAACAATCGCCCGATCAGCGCGCTGCAAGCCGAGCGTTATGCGATTGACGGAGCCGAACAAATCGGAGTGCGCGATTCTGTTTCGTCGGCAACCGTCGAAACAGCCGAAATTGTTTTCGGAAATTTGCTGGACGAAGGCGAAAAGGTGCGTCATCATCCGGAAAAACTGGCGCGAACGGTTTTGCTGTGCGCTCTTCGCGCGACGGACAAAGTAACGGCGGCATAAAAAAGGGTTTGCCGATTTGCCGCGCGAAATAAACGGAAAACTCAAAGCAGATTATGATGTGCTGGTTTTGCCGGCGCATCAAATACGGACAATTTTGTTATCGTTCAAGTAATTTATGGAAAATTTTTCTAACGAACAGCCGAAGCTCGACGTGTTGATTTTGGCGGCGGGATTGGGAACGCGAATGCGCTCGAATTTGGCGAAAGTGCTGCACCGACTCGACGGGCGTCCATTAGTAAATCATGTGTGCCGTTCCGCGACCGCGCTCGCGCCGCGCCGCATTTACGTTGTCGTCGGACATCAGGGCGAAGATGTGAAATCGGCGGTTTTTCAGGAACTCGACGCCGAACAAGTCGAATTCGCCTGGCAAAAAGAACAATTGGGAACCGGACACGCCGTAAATTCTGCGCGCGAATTTCTGGAAAATGAAGATTCGACGCTGCTTATTTTGTCGGGCGATGTGCCGCTGATTCGCGCCGAAACGCTCGCCGCGCTTGTGCAGCAGCATCGCAATCATCGCGGCAAAGGCGCAGCTTGCACGATTTTAACGGTTAAGCTCGATGAGCCGGGCGGTTACGGTCGAATTGTGCGCGACGCCGACGGATTATTCGACCGCATCGTTGAGCAAAAAGACGCGTCCGAAGAAGAAAAATCAATTAATGAAATCAATTCGGGAATCTATTGTTTTGATACGCGCAAATTATACGCGGCGCTTTCGCGCGTCAAAAATAATAACGCGCAGGGCGAATATTATTTGACGGACGTTCCGGCGTTGCTGCGGCAGGAAGGCGAGACGATTGCGATTTATCATCACACCGACGCGCACGAAATCGAAGGCGTTAACAATCGCATTCAGCTTGCCGAAATGGAACGGGCGATGCGCGTGCGCGTCGTCAAAAAACTGATGCTCGATTACGGCGTTACTTTTGTTGATCCGAAAAATACATACGTCAGCGAACAAGCGACCATCGGACGCGACACGGTGATCTATCCAAACGTCTCAATCGAAGGCGAAACGGAAATCGGCGACGGCTGCACGATTCGCTCGGGCACGCGAATTACCGCTTCGCGCATCGGGCACGCCGTTGAAATTCTCGATAACTGCGTGATTACCGATTCGGAAATTTCCAATCAATGCACGGTCGGACCGTTCGCGCATTTGCGCGGGCGAGCGAAACTCGAAGAAAAAGCAAAAGTCGGTAATTTCGTCGAACTCAAAAAAACTATTCTCGGTCGCGGCTCGAAAGCGAGTCATTTAACATATTTGGGCGACGCGTCAATCGGCGAAAAAACCAA
>SXVE01000546.1 GCA_005790265.1 Acidobacteriota bacterium
CAGCAGCGTCGAACCGCTTTGAAAGCCGCCAAAGAATTTGTCAGAAGATATAGTGATGACGAAACGGCTAAAGAGTCCATTCAATATTTTACCAAGTATGTTTCATGGAGCGAATTAGATATTAAACGGGCTGAAGAATCTGCGAAAACCGATGCGAGACGGGCAGAGCAATCCAAAAGATACAACAGAGCATTAAACACCAAACAATGGGACGATTTGTTTAAAGTAGGAGCGGAAGATTACAGTGAAAATCCCGCAGATGTTGACGCAACGATAAATATTACTGAAATTGGTTTTGATTTGGCGCTCAACAAATCGAATCGTCAGTATTTGAATGAAACTTTGTTTTACGCGGAAAATTCAATCGAATTGCTCAACAAAGGTGCAGTAATAAAGTCGCAGCAAGCTTATTATAGTCGCCTCACAGATAGAAAAGCCGATTATCTCGGTTACCTGCATTACATCATCGGTTATATCAAATATTTTTATCTCGACCAAAAAGACGCAGGAATTGAGTATTTTCGTAAGGCTTTACAGTTTGAATCAAGAGCGAATAGATTAATTCGCGATTTAGATGTTTTTCCCAAAACTCAAAAGTAAAACGCGTTGCGCCAACCGAAGCAGTTGAGCACAAAATTTTTCTTTAGCGGCTCGGCATAAAACTTTCCTTTTTTAATGGTTTGATGAATAATTTATCAGTAAACCGAAAACAGAAATCGGGACGTTAATATAAGTTTAACCAAGCAATCGAAATGCAGAATCGCTCACAAACGAACCGGGAAAAGCTCGCGGAAAAGCAATCTTCCGGTGCACTTTTAGATCGTCGCAATCGAATAGAATTAACGCTTTTTACGGCTTTTGAAATTAATACGAATCCGAGCGGAGCGGCGTTCTGGCTGATGCCTCTGGCGGCTTTGATTACCGCAGTTATTTTAGGCGTCGGCAGTTCAATCTGGTGGCTTCGCCTCAACAATTCTGATAAAAGCGAGAAACCCAAACTAGTCAATAAATTTTATTCGCCAACGGCTGGAGCGATTGTGAGAAACTCAATCGGAATAGAACTGGTGTTTGTTCCGCCCGGCACTTATGTGATGGGTTCGAGCGAAGAAGAAATCACCAAAGCCGTCGCCGAAGTTGCCAAATATCAGCCCGACGTGCAAAGAGATAGATTTGCCCACGAAGCGCCGCCGCAGAAAATTTCGATTGCAGACGGTTTCTGGGTTGGAAAATACGAAGTTACGCAGGCGCAGTGGCGCGCGTTGATGCAGGAAAATCCCAGTTACTTTAAGGAATGCGGCGCGAACTGCCCGGTCGAGCAAATCAGTTGGAGCGACGCGCAGGCTTTTATCAAAAAATTGAACGAAGAACGCGACGGACTCGAATATTTTCTGCCGTCAGAAGCTGAATGGGAATACGCCGCGCGCGCCAATACAACGACGACTTTCGCCTACGGCGACGGACTAAATTCTGAGCAGGCAAATTTTGACGGAAATTTTCCATACAATTCAGTGAAAGGAAACTATATCGGAAGAACGACAACCGTTGGAAGTTATCAGCCGAACGCGTTCGGATTATATGATATGCACGGAAATGTCTGGGAATGGACGCGAGACGTATACAACGCGAGTTATCAAAATCTTTCGACCGAAGATGCGGAGAATATAACCGCCGGAAACCCGAATTTACTCGTTCTACGCGGCGGTTCGTGGTACAACAGCAGCTCTAATTGCCGCTCCGCCTTTCGTCAAAAACTCATCTTTACTTCCCGAAGCAACCACATCGGCTTTCGCGTTGCGGCTCGCGCAAAATGATCGAACAATCTCTGCTTAACATTACGCCGTGTTTTTCTCCAAACCATCTCAAAAATACGAACCGACAAATTTTTAAGAATATTTTTTCACCGTTGAGACGCCGAGTAAATTATAAAAAAACTCAGCGCCTTTCCGTCTCGGCGGTAAATCGGTGTTTTTGAGACAGCTTTTAATAACTTCCGGCAACAATATTTGATTTCACGCCGCTCGCTTCCTGCGCGATTTTGACGCCGACCGATGCGCCGATTCTGGTTGCTCCGGCTTCAAACATCGCGCGGGCGTCTTCGATTCCTTTAACGCCGCCCGACGCTTTGACGCCGAGCGATGCGCCGACCGTTCGGCGCATTAATGAAACATCATCGGCAGTCGCGCCGCCTTTGGCGAATCCGGTTGAGGTTTTGACGAAATCGGCGCCCGCGTTTTTCGACGCGAGACAGGCGCGGACTTTTTCGTCGTCGGTCAAAAGCGCCGTTTCGATAATGACTTTTAACAAAACGCCGTTTTCGTGCGCGGCTTCGGCAACGGCGCGAATGTCGTCTTCGACCGTGCAGTCGTCGCCCGATTTGAGCGCGCCGATATTGATCACCATATCAACTTCGCGCGCGCCGTTGAAAATCGCGCGGCGCGCTTCGTAAGCCTTGACATCGGAAAGAGTTGCGCCGAGCGGAAACCCAATGACCGTACACACCGGAACCGTTGAGCCGCGCAAAAATTCCGCCGCTTTTTTAACCCACGACGGATTGACGCAGACGGACGCGAAACCGAATTGAATCGCTTCGTTGCACAATTTTTTAATGTCGGATTCGGTCGCTTCCGGCTTTAAAAGCGTATGATCAATCAAACTCGCCCAATCGTGCGCCGTCGCCGTTTCGCCCAACACGATGCCGATGCGCGACGCGCCCGCGTCAACAATTCGTTCGACATCGGCACGGCAAAATGACGGACAATACGCGTCGCCGCCGTCAATTTTCGCCAGCACCAAATCCGTGATTTGCTCAACGAGTTTTTCGTAATTTCCGTTTGTCAGATTAGACATTTATTTCCTCTCAAAATTAAAACTTGTATTGTCGCTCAATAGCGTCAATTTTTCCAACGCGCTTTTTGTGCCGCTCTTCAGTCAAATCGCTTGACAGAAACGCTTCGACGATTTCTTTTATCTCGTTGATATCGTTCTGACCGCTGCCGAGCGTTAAAACATTCGCGCCGTTATGTTCGCGCGAATTGCGTGCGAGCGCCGCGTTGTAACAAGCTGCCGCGCGAACATTCGGAACTTTATTCGCCGTCATCGCGCTGCCGATTCCCGCGCCGTCAATGATAATTCCGACATCAACCGATTTTTCGCCGACCGCGCGAGCAACGGCGTGCGCAAAATCCGGGTAATCAACCGCGTCGGTCGAATCGGTGCCGAAATCGCGCACTTGCAAACCTAATTCCGCCAAGAAATTTTTCAATTGTTCTTTAACCGGAAAGCCGCCGTGATCGCTGCCGACGGCGACCGACTGCATTTTCACCGAACCGCGCCGCGATTGTTTTTTGATCAGCTCGATGTTTTTTTCGCGAATCAAATCGTGCGCAAGCGGCGTGAAACGCGCGTTTTCAGCGACGCGCAATTTTGCGCCGAAATCGAGTCCGCGCAGATCGTCTTCGGCGATCAAACTTTTCGCCGATTCGTCGCGGTCGAATTCCCTGCCGATTTCATTTTTCAGCGAATTGACGACGACGCGCTGCGGAAAAATCTCCGGCGCTTGCTCGGTTGTTTTTTGATTCGGCTGTTCGTCCTCGACCGGAACATTCGCCAGCACTTGTTTGACCAATTCGCGCACGCGGTCGCGCGTTTCTTTATCTTGAGCCATAAAATAAAGTTGATAATTGATAATGTAAAATTGAAAATTCACGAATGTTTTTTATTTTCAATTATCAATTTTTCATTTTCCATTAGTGGAGTTTGACCTTTTGCACCTGCTCAAATAGTATTTCCAAAAAGCATTTCAATCAAATTTATGACAACCGAATTTAGCAACGATAATTTAGAAATTCTCCATTCAGTCGAAGAAATCGAGCGGCGCGTGCGCGAACTCGGCGAGGAAATTACGCGCGATTACGCCGGAAAAGATTTGGTCGTCGTCGGCGTTTTGAAAGGTTCCGTGATTTTTCTCGCCGACTTGATTCGGCAGATAGATTTGAAATTGTCCATTGATTTTATGGCGGTTTCGAGCTACAAAGACGGCACCGTTTCTTCGGGCGACGTGGAAATTTTGAAGGATTTGACCAATCCGATTCGCGGCAAAGACGTGATTATTTGCGAAGACATCGTTGACACGGGTCTGACTTTGTTTCGCTTGATGGAAATTCTGGGTTCGCGCGGCGCAAATTCGATAAAAATCGCGACGCTGCTCGATAAACCGGAACCGCGCATTAAAAAAGAGCTGAAAATTGATTACTGCGGTTTTCAAATTCCTAACAAATTCGTTGTCGGTTACGGTTTGGACGCCGCCGGAAGATACCGCAATCTGCCGTTTATCGGAATCGTCAAAAATCCGGAAATCGCTTAAATTCACCGCGCAGCAATTTCTTTTCGGTTGAAATTGACTCTTGAAAATCAATTCAGTATAATCTTGTCTTTTCGGCTAATGAGCGAATTTATCGCCGACGCGCGAAAGGAGTTAAACAAACGAAAATGAGTTACGCAATTATCAGAACTGGCGGAAAACAATTTGCGGTCACCGAAGGACAAACTTTGCGCGTGCCGACAATTGACAAGAAAGAAGGCGAAACGGTTGAAATCGAAACATTGGTCGCGGGCGAAGGCGCGAGCGCAAGTTTTGGCGCGGCGACATTAAACGCCACTGTTCTTTCGCACGGACGCGGCGACAAGATCATCGTTTTCAAGAAAAAACGCCGCAAACAGTACAAACGCAGACAAGGACACCGTCAAGGTTACACGGAAATCAAGATCGAAAAGATTTAGTTGGAGGTTATTAAGTTTCAAGTTTCAGATTTCAGGTTTCAGGTTGTTTTTAACGATTTGAAACCTGAAATCTGAAACTTGAAACCTGAAACGAAATTATGGCTCATAAGAAAGGTGTAGGTTCATCAAGAAACGGACGCGATTCGCACGCGCAGCGGTTGGGACTTAAAAAATTCGGCGGCGAGCACGTTCTCGGCGGCAACATTCTGGCGCGTCAGCGCGGCACGAAATGGAAACCGGGCAAAAACGTCGGACGCGGTAAAGACGACACTTTGTTTTCGCTGATCGAAGGCTTTGTCAAATTTGAAGACAAAGGTCAGAAAGGCAAATTTATCAGCGTTTACGCCGAAGGCGCCGCGGAACTTCAACCGAAAGTCGCGGCAGCGGTTTAACCGAATATAAAATCAACCGTTTGCGATTTGCGGAAGTTTACGAACTCCCGCAAATCGCAAATGCTTTTTAAATCAAATGCGCGCTGAGTTTAACCGCAGCGCGCATTTTTCTTTTGGTTTGACAATCCAAATTCTAAAATCCAAAATCTAAAATCACGAGATGTTTATAGATCGCGCAAAAATCAAGGTCAAAGCAGGCGACGGAGGCAACGGTGTGACGGCGTTCCGGCGCGAGAAATTCGTGCCCAAAGGCGGACCGTCGGGCGGCGACGGCGGACGCGGCGGCAGCGTTTGGCTCGAAGCGAGCGAAGGCTTAAACACGCTGCTTCATCTGCGTTATAATCCGGAACACAAAGGCGAACGCGGACGACACGGCGAAGGCTCAAACCGGCACGGCAAAGACGGCGCGGACGTAATCGTGCAGGTTCCGGTCGGAACGCAGATTTTCGACAGTGAATCCGGCGATTTGCTTTTCGATTTTACCGAAGACGGACAGCGTTTTTTAGCGGCGCAGGGCGGCAAAGGCGGTTGGGGAAATCAGCATTTTGCGACGCCGACGCGCCGCGCGCCGAAATTTCACTATACGGGCAGACCGGGCGACGAAAAAGAATTGCAGTTAGAACTGAAGTTAATCGCCGATGTCGGCTTGGTCGGTTTTCCAAACGCCGGAAAATCAACGCTGATTTCGGTTATTTCCGCCGCCAAACCGAAAATCGCCGATTATCCGTTCACGACTTTGGAACCGAATCTCGGCGTCGTTGACCTCGGCGACTTCAAAACGTTCGTTGTTGCCGATATTCCCGGTTTGATCGAAGGCGCGTCGGAAGGCGCGGGTTTGGGCGACCGATTTCTGCGCCACGTCGAACGCACGAAATTGATTTTGCATTTGGTTGACGTTTCTTCGATTTCCGGCAGAGATGCGATTCAGGATTACGAAATCATCAATCGCGAGCTGGCGAATTACAACGAAGATTTAGCGCAGCGCCCGCAAATCGTCGTCGCGACCAAACTCGACGCGCTCGACGAACCGGAGCGATTGGAAAATTTACGCGAACGCGCTAAACAGGACGGCAAAGAGTTTTTGGAAATTTCCGCCGTGACCAATCTCGGCACGAAAGAACTGGTTTCCGCCGTCGCTAAAAGATTGGCGGAAATAAAGGAAACGGAAAGGGAAATAAAACTGGACGACACGCTTGATTTGACCGAAAAGTTGGATGATTAGCGATTTACTGGAAAATAAAATCAAAAGCGGCGCGCGGCATTTCGTTGATTTGCCGGAAGTCGTTTTTTTCGATGAAGTTGCCGATCACGTCGAAGAACTCGACGGAGCGGAGATCACCGAATTTATCACGGACGGCGTTGTCGAAATGTGGCTCGAATTTACATATCGCGGACATCAGTTTTCCGTCAGCAATCAACTCGGCGATTACTGGTTTTTCGTTGAAGACGCGGAATGTCCGGATGAGATCTTGCTCGAAATTGCGGCTCATTTTCGCCAGCTTTTGGAACGCTAAATTAAAGTTATGCAACCAGAGATTGAATGGGAAGAAGCCAAAAACAAAGGAAAAAAACATTTTGTTTTGATAGATTCTTTTCTTTTCAGTTTTAGTGTATTTTTCGCCTATATTGTCTTTGTCCTTTTAAAAGCTCTTTATAACGGAAATTTAACTTTCGCATCTTTGCAGAATTTTATTGTTTCATACCGCGTTATTGATTGGTTTGCCGAAAGAATTTTTTATTTTCTGATGGTTTGGATGATAATGGCGCTTTTCCGACTGCTGCTTTGGACGAGGCTTGTTGAGAATCGAGATTGATGCGAAAAATAGCATTTTACGGCGGTTCGTTTGATCCGCCGCACTGCGGGCATTTGACGATTGCGCGAAAACTCGGCGAGCAGTTCAAACTCGACGAATTCGTTTTTGTTCCTGCTTTTCACGCGCCGCATAAACGCGACAAGAATCCGACTTCGGCTTTTCACCGTTACGCGATGCTTGCATTGGCGACCAACGAACAAGCGGAAATCAGCATTTCAAAACTCGAACTCGAAGCGCCGGAGCGTCCGTATACTTTTGAAACGCTCGAACGACTGAAAAACGAATTGCCGAGCGCCGACATTTTTTTCGTGATGGGCGCTGATTCGTGGGTTGATATAACGACGTGGCGCGAATGGGAAAAAGTGTTGACTTCGGTTAATATCGTCGTCATCACGCGCCCTGATTACGAAATCGGTTTTTCGCACGTCACCGCTGAAATTCGGCGCCGCATCGTAGATTTGCGCGGCGGAAAAGAAGTTGATTCAATAGCGGGAGATTTGAAAATATACATTTCCGACGCTGTCAATATTGACGTTTCGGCAACCGAAATCCGGCAGAAAATCCGCGCTGACGAAAATGATTGGCGCGAATTGACGAGCGGCGAAGTCGCGCGCTACATCGAAAAATATAAACTTTACAAATGATGTTTATCAAAAAAATAACAAGCGTTTTCGATTAATATTGCCGCCGACAAATGCTCGGTATTATTTGATGTTGA
>SXVE01000547.1 GCA_005790265.1 Acidobacteriota bacterium
AAAGGCGGCAAATACGTTCTCGGAGTTTTCTAAGCGGAAATCTACGTGATGTAAAGTAAGTAGAGAGTAGAAGTAGAAAGTAAATAGTAAAAGGCAAAAGTTGAGAAACAGATTCCGAACTTTTGCCTTTTTACTTTTACCTTTTATTCTCCCTATCTCATCAGCGCCGTTGCCGTCCACAAAACAGGCGCTTGACCGTGGAGATCGCCGGTTTTGCGTTCGCGGTCGAGATAATATTGAACGGAAAATCCTTTGTTCGTGCCGACGCAGACGTTTTTCACATTTCCGTTTTCATCAATTTCTCGAACGAGCGCGAGCCACGCTTTGCGCGCCGCCGGACCGTAAGTTTTCTCGTCGAGCCAGCCTTTTTTGACGCCCGTGACCATCGCGAAAGTGAACATTCCCGTGCCGCTCGTTTCTTCCCACGATTCGGGTTTGTCAACTAATTGCCGCCACAAACCGCTCGGCGCTTGATATTTCAATAGAGATGCCATCATCGTTTGATAACTTTTCAAAATCGTCGCGCGCTGCGGATGATTTTTCGGCAAATCCGTCAAAAGCTCCGCCATTCCGGCGGCAAACCAGCCGACGCCGCGTCCCCAATAAAACTGCGAATCGGGCGCGTGGAAAAATAAACCGTTCGGCTGCTGCAATTTAGCGAGATAAGCGGCGGCTGTCACCGCGGCGCGGTCGAGATATTTTCGATCTTTCGTCGCGCGATACGCCTGCGTTTGCACCGCCGTAATCATATACATATCGTCAATCCAATAACGCGCTTCCGCCGTAATGCCGTCGTCGGTCGTTTTGCTCCACTGGCGATCAGCAAAACCGCGTCCCAAATCGAGATATTTTTTGTCTTTGTTCTGCTGGAAAATTTCCAGCGGCACGACGCCGAAAACGCTGTAATCAACGTGCGCAGCGGGCGAAATATGTTCGGCACCTTCCGGCGTCATAAAACGTCCGAACTCGTTGATCAGATTGTTTTTCAGCGGCGCGTTTTTAGTTTCGTCGGCAACCGTCAGCGCGCCGTACCACGCGCAGATTTCCGGGTAAATGACGAATTTTCGCTTGCCGCTTTCGTATTCAAACGACCGCGCCAGCCAATTTTCCGCCACGCGTTTGCCGATCTCTTCCGGCGATGTTCCTTTTTCCCAATTTTTAAAGTGTTTTGACTGCGCTGAAATATCAACGCTGCCGATGCAGAAAGATAGCAGCAGAACGGCTAAATAAAAGAACTGACGATTTTTAGTTTTCATAATTTTTTGTAGCGAAAATTTAGTTTTTCAGAAAATTTTTATTATCAAAAAGACAACAGTATTTATTTTGTTGAAGCCTTTTTGATTGTCGTTTTTTTCGGCGCAGCAGTTGTTTTGCGTTTAATCAGATATGTTGAAATTTTGACTTCGACGCCGGGCTGGTCGGGATTTTCAATCGTTTTCATCAGTGCTTCAATCGCTTGACGCCCGATTTCGGTGCGCGGCGAACAAACGGTCGTCAGCGGCGGTTCGCTCAGCGAAGCAAAAGCGATATCGTCAAAACCGATGATGGAAATGTCACGCGGAATCTTGAGTCCGGCGGCTTTTAATTCCGCCATTGCGCCGAGCGCCATCATATCGTTGGCGGCAACGATGGCGGTCGGAAGTTGTTTTGATTTCAGAATTTCCGCTGCTGCGTCGCGCCCGCTCTCAAACCGAAAATCGCCTTCGTAGATCAAAGAACGATCAGCATCGGGAAGCGATTTTTTCATCGCCGCGACGAACGCTTCGCGCCGAATTCTCCCGGAACGAATATTATTTGAACCGCTGATGTGCGCGATTCGCTGATGACCGAGCGCGACGAGATGCGCGACCGCCTGCTCGATTCCGCCCGCATAATCGAGCAGAATGTTGCTCATATGTTCGTCCACCGCGCCGAGATCGTTGAAAACCGTGCGCACCTGTTTATTTTTTAATTCGGTAATCAAATCGGCATCGAGTTCGGCGGTCATCAGTGCGACTCCGGCGACTTTCAGCTCGATCAAACGCCGCACGTAATCGGCGGCGCGTTCGGCGTTATAATTCGTGTTGAAAAGAATGACGCTGTAACCGCGCTCGAACGCGGCAGTTTCGATGCTTTTCACCAATTCAGGGAAAAAAGGATTGGCGATATCGGAAATCAGCAAGCCGATGATTCGGCTGCGACCGGAAGCGAGCGAGCGCGCGTTCGCGTTCGGGTACAAGTTCAGCTTTTCGATCGCATTCCGTACGCGGCGGCGCGTGTCGTCGGTGACGAATTTGGTTTCGTTGATAACGTGCGAAACCGTCGCGGTCGAAACGCCGGCTTCGCGTGCCACATCTTTAATTCTCATAAAATTTCGGCGATCAGAATTGTCTAAAAATAAAGTTGGAAATTAACGTTTTTTTGGTTAACCAACAAATATATTCGTTAATTTATTTAATCTGCTGCTACAATCTAATAATAGTAAACATTAACAAAAATCGAAAATAATTCGCTAAATCGCGGTTACGCCGCGGCTTTTCGATGAAATAAAAAAATACTTTCTGATGCGTTTTTTCTGGACAACCTTTTGAAAAGGTGTTATTTTACCAATCTGTCCTATCTAATCAAGTTATTTTACCAATTTGTGTCGAACGAAGTGATAAGCTGCTTTTCACGGTTATTATAGTTAAGCGGTTTACCATTGGCAAGAGTTATCTTTTGTTTCGGGTAATTTGAAAAAACTTTATTAAATTGGTCAGTCCAATTAAGTGTAACAAAACTATTTTTCGATTTGTGCGCTTAATTAAAATTATCAAAGGTTTTCACCAAACCTGTTTATCTTCCGAAAACTTACGAAGATGAAAGGGTTTCCAATCATAAAACTTAAAAAAACAAATTAAACGAGCGCGTGTTTGTTCAATTTGTTGGGAACAACAATTTAAGCGGTTAACCGGAATAAAGTTGTAATTTTCTTTTTAACCACCGAACTTACGTAAATGGCAATAAGCTCACCTGATTCGAGCGCTTGCGGGCAGTAAAAATTGATAAATCAAATTGAGGAGAAATTTATGTTTTTCGATACAAAAAAAGTCTTGCGGTTACTCGGATTGTTCGGCTGTTTGCTGACATTGCTTTTGTCATTTGAAACTTCAATCGCCCAGGAAACCAGAGGCACGATTAAAGGCACGGTCAGTGATCCGAACGGCGCGGCGATTGCGGGCGCGGCGGTCAAAGTCACGGACACTGCACGCGGCACGGTTTCTTCGCTGACGACGAACAGCGACGGCTTTTATCAGGCAAATTACCTTTTATCCGGCACTTATCAAGTGATTGTCGAAACCAACGGTTTCAAACGAGTCGTGCGCGAAAACATCATCGTCGAACTCGGCAGCAACATCGAAGTCAATATTCCGCTCGAAGTCGGCGGCACGCAGGAAACCGTGACCGTCACCGACGAAATTCCGCAGCTCAATACGGAAACCGCTTCGGTCGGTTTGGTGATTGACCAGCAGCGGCTCGAACAGCTTCCGCTGCCGCACGGCAACCCGTACGGTTTGATCGGGCTTTCGTCCGGCGTTACTTATACGGGCAGCGCGCGTCTCGACCGACCGTTTGAGCCGACGCACATCGTCGGTTTTGCGATGGACGGAACGCGCGGAAACCGCAGCGATTTAACAATTGACGGCGCGCCGAGCACGGCGACGGCTGATCCGAACCAAGTCATCGCGTCTTATGTTCCGCCGTCGGATATTATTCAGGAATTCAAAGTGCAGACCGCGACATTCGACGCGCAGTTCGGCAACACTGAAGGCGGCGTCACGAGCATCAGCATCAAATCCGGCACGAACAATCTGCACGGCTCGGCTTATTATTTCGCCGAACCGGGCAACTTGGCAGCGAACGACTTTTTCGG
>SXVE01000548.1 GCA_005790265.1 Acidobacteriota bacterium
AGGCAGACGCGGTTGGGGATTAAAACTGATGAAATCCCTGATGGATGAAGTAAAATTCGAGCAAACCGACGACGGAACGCGCATTTCGATGACGAAATATTTGACGCCGCAAACAAACGGCGCGGCAAAGTAAAACTTTGTTTCCGGTGTTTCGCCGTTTCGCTTTTTCGTTTTTTGTGCCGGTCAAAAAAAGAAATGACATTAAAATAAAAATTTTTACGCGTTATTTGTTGAGGTAGTTTTGAAAGGGAAATCAACAAATATGAAATCATACGCAACATTATTTTTATTACTAACAATCGTTTCAGTCGGCGGCGTTTTCGGGCAAAAGCGGGCGGAGATTCCGGCGAAACTCGTCGGCAATTGGTTTGAAGGCAGTATGTCGGTTTTGCAGGAACAAAATATGACGACTGGCTCGGTTTCGTCGCGCTACGGCAGTTCCATCGGTTATGTGATTGACGCGGACGGAAGTTTTCGCTACGCCGGATTGATTAAATCAACGATGTATAACTGCACGACGACGCTTTGGAACGACCGGCGCGGGAAAATTTCGGTCAGCGGCGACACGATCACTTTTACGCCGAGCAAAGATTACTGGTTTAACTCGAACAGTTGCTATCCGTCGGCGAACAAAGAGCAAAACAAACCGCTCGACGCCAAAACATTCAATTATGAAATCGGCGAGCGCGATGGAAAAGACTGGCTTTGTATGCGCGAAGTCGGCAAAACGAGCGACAAAGACGTGCTTTGTTTTCCGCGCACAAAAGATTGATTGAAACAATTGATGAGCAAAACAAACGACTTTTTCATCTGCCGCAAATGCAATTTGCAGTAAATCAATTGTCAAGAAAATTGGCTAATAAGTTTGAATATTTTCGCCGAATTCAACCGGCGCAAAAAACGGAGAGAAATTCTTTATTATCACAAAGAATTTCTCTCCGTTTTGTTCTGGCGTGTAAAATAGTTTGACAAAATGGTAATTAAAGTTTTACCTTAACTTCCAAGTTCTAAATCCAACCTGTAAAAGACGGAAACAATTTGTGGAAAATAATTTTGAGACTGGCGTCAAATCAAACGACGCGGCGGCGACCGTTTACGCCGACGACTATTTAAATAAGTTGAGCGGCGAGAAAATCGAGCGCGAATGTCGCCGCCGACTCGACGCGGGCTGCAAAACTCTGACCGTTAATTTCGCGGACACGCACATCGTCAACAGCAGCGGCGTTTCGATTCTGCTCGGCGTGATTGACGCCGCGGCGGACGCGGGCGCGAAAATCGTTTTCTCGGATGTCAAAAACGAAACGGTCGAGCTTTTTGAAATGCTCGGTCTGACCAATCACGTTGAAGTAGTTCCGGAAAGTTGGCAGGAAGTTACAGAAAGTTACAAATAGTTCCGGATAGTAAAAGAAAATCCTGCATAGCTGGGACAATCTGCTTTTTACTTTCTGGAACTTCCTGCCAACTACCTGCAACTTTCTGCAAACCTTTAAAGAAATGGAAAATCAGCAAAAATTAATTCATACGTTCGGCGCGCTGGCGGAAATCGGCAGCGAAATCGCGCAAAAACAGAACTTTCAGCAAATGATGCGCACGTCGCTGCATCTGCTGCTCGGCAGTCTGGCGATTATGCGCGGCGGCATCGCGCGTTTTTCGCGGTTCGGACACGAACTCAATATGATCGTCGTGCGCGGTTTGGGCGATGAATTTCCGCTGAGTATGAATTTGTGCGACGAAGACGAACGACAGTTTTTAACCAACGGTTCGTTTCCGATTGAAGTCGCACAGGCGAAAGTTTTGCCGTTTTTTCAAATTTACGATCAGAGTTTTGATAAAAAGAAAATCGAACTGCTCGTGCCGCTCGTCGTGCGCGATGAAATCGTCGGCGTCATTCTGCTCGGCGAAAAAGCGAACGGCGCGGGCTATTCGGCTTACGATAAGGAAATTGTCGGCGCGATGGCGCGGCACATCGGCGTCGGCATCGCGCAGCGCAATTTGTTAGCCGAACTCGAACGGCGCGCCGCCGAAAATCGTCAGCTTTACGATAATCTGCGGATGACATATCAAGATACGGTCAAAGCGTTCGCCGCGGCGATTGACTGCAAAGATAAATACACCGAAGGACATTCGGTGCGCGTCGGCAAATATTCGGAAATCATCGCGCGCGAACTCGGCTGGGGCGAAAACGAAACGGAAGGCGCGGCGGTCGCCGGTTATCTGCACGATGTCGGAAAATTGACGGTCGAGCGCAATATCATCAATTCGCCGATGCGCATCAACGCCAAAGAATCAGCCGAATTAAACAAACATCCGGCGGTCGGATACGAAATTTTAATGCCGATTCATCATCCGTTCGCCGACGTTCCGCTTGCCGCCAAATATCATCACGAACGACTCGACGGACGCGGTTATCCGGACGGTTTGATTGATCGGGAAATTCCGTATATCGCCAAAATAGTGAATTTAGCCGATTCTTTCGACGCGATGACAACTGACCGACCGTATAAACGTCGCCGACCGGCGAACGAAGTCGTCGAAGATTTGCAGCGCAACGCCGGACGCCAATTTTCGCCGGAATTGGTCACGGCTTTTTTCAAAGGAATGCTCAAAGAATTGACCGGCGAAACGAAAGAAAAGCGTTTCCGCCGCTTGCTCGGGCGCGATTATATGGAAGCCGAAGGAATCGTGCCGATGCTCAAAAACGCGCTTAACGGATTGGACGGAACATCGAGTTTGACACTTATCAGTCTGGATTGATCAATTCGCTAAACAATTTAATCAACAAAAAAACGTTGCTAATCAAGCAGCAGCCAAGTTTCCGCCTCATCGAAATTATTAAAAATTTTCCCGTAGAGTCCGCGATTGATGGCGACCAGTTCGCCGAATTCGTTTAGGTCCTGATGCGCGGCGTAACGGTCGAAAAAAGCGATACGCACGCCGAAAAAACCCATTTGCGGCAGCTCTGACGCCAATTGGTAAACATCGGCTAAAGATGCGTCTTCTTTAATATCTTCGTCAATCAAAATCTTTTTGCTGTTTGTGCGGCGGCAGTGTTCGGCGACTTCGAGCCAGTATCGGCGCGAGATTTCGTAATTATCATTTTCGCCGGTAACGTAGATATACAAATATTGCGGGCGCTGCTCGACGGTCAGTTGGTAAGGTTTTTCGGCGGGAGATTGACTGCGGTTAACTTCTTTTTCTAACACCGCATTAGGGTATCAGAGAGAAATGCAATAAGCAAAAACATCGAAATTCATTGAGTTTACGGCGAAATGAATCTGAAAACTAGACGTTGTTTTCGAGCAGCTGAACGAATTTTTTCGCCGCCAGCGATAAATTGCGGTCGCTGCGGTAAATGACGCCGACCGGACGCACCCATTCTTTTTCCGCTAATTTGATAACGGCGAGCTGTCCGTTTTTTTCTTCGTCTTCGACCGACGGATGCGGCACGATTGCCATTCCGAAACCGACTTCGACGGCGCGTTTGATCGTTTCGATGTTGTCGAATTCGGCGACTTTGCGCACTTCGACGCCGTTGGCTTTCAAGATTTTATCCGTCGCTTTGCGCGTCGGAATATCGCGCTCGAAAAGAACGAAATCGCGTCCGCCGAGTTCTTTGGCTTTGATTTTTTCTTTTTTGGCGAATTCGTGTTCGGGCGCGCAAATCAGCACGAGCCGGTCGCTCTGCATCTGCGAAATCGTCAACCCGCGCCGCGGTTCGGGAAACGCGACGACGCCGAGTTCGACCGTTCCGTTCAAAACGTCGCGAACGACGCGCGTCGTTCGCGAATATTCGAGGTCAATTTTCGCCGACGGAAATTTCGACATAAATTCCCGGACTTTCGGCGGCAATTCGTGCAGCCCGACCGAATAAACGGTGGCGACTTTGACCGTTCCGCCGATTTTTCCGACGAGTCCGCGCATACTTTCGTTGAGATCGTCGAAACAATCGAGAACGTTTTTCGATTCGCGGTAAAAAACTTCGCCCGCCGAAGTCAGACGAACTTCGCGTCTGCCGCGCACGCGTTCGAGCAAACGTCGTTTGAATTTTTCTTCCAGAGTGCGAATTTGCTGGCTCACCGCCGACTGCGTAATGAAATTTCGCTCCGCCGCGAGTGAAAAACTCTGCAAATCAACCAAATCGCAAAAAACTTTTAGTGTTTCGATATGCATTTTCTTAAATAGTTAACAGAAAGTTACAGGAGTTTCAGAAAGTCTTGGGAAGTAAAAGTGGTCTTTTCTTCAAACTATCCGGCACTTTCCATCAACTTCACGCAACTCTCTGCAAACGATCTTAATTATAAGATTTTCTGTATAACTTGTGCAAGAGAATTCATTTTAACTTATATGAAAAAGAAAGTATGATAAATATCTAATGATTATCGTTGCCGATTTGCGATTTTAATTTTAGAATTTCAAAAACCGGTAATTCTTAACCAATAATCAAAGAGGCAGAAAGCACTGATGGCTATTAAATTAAGCAAAACTTTTCTTTTGCGAAAGCTGCACCAGATCACGGGAATCGTTCCGCTGGGCGCGTTTTTTTTCGTTCATATGTTTACCAATTCCAAATCAATGAGCGGCGCAAAAGTGTTCAACGATGCGGTCGGTGACATTCACCATATTCCGTATCTGCTGTTTCTTGAAATTTTCGGAATTTTTCTGCCGCTTATTTTTCACTCGGTTTACGGAATAATAATTTCCGCCGAAGCCCGACCGAATCTTGGCGATTATAATTACGGGCGCAATTGGTTTTATATTTTTCAGCGCGCGACCGGCATCTTTTTATTTTTCTTTCTGGTTTTTCATATTTTGAATATGCGATTCGGCGCGATTCCGGGATTGACGACTTACGGCAATCCGGTTGCCGGAAATGCGGCGAGTGCTTTTGAAATCGTTTCGCTGGAATTTAAAAACGTCGGGATTTTGATTTTTTATATTTTGGGCGTGGCGGCGACGGCGTGGCATTTAGCTTACGGAATCTGGCTTTTTGCGGTTGATTGGGGAATTGTCATCGGCGAAAAAGCGCAGAAATACGCGCTTTACGGCTCGCTCGGGCTCGCCCTCGCGCTGTTCGCCGTCGGAACGAACGCGGCAGTTGCGTTTATTCGTCCGTGCGGTTTATTTCCGAAGGCGTTGTGCAGCGAATTAGAAGAAAAGAAAGCGGTGACGCCGACCGGCAGCACCGCGCCGCGCAGTTTTTAAGCAATCTGCGCAGAGAACGTGCCTGAAGATTTTCTGTCATTGAAAAAACAGCAAGTATTATAAAATTATGGCAACAAACGGATTAAAAATAGCGGTCGTCGGCGGCGGTTTGGCGGGATTGGCGGCGGCGATGAAAATTGCCGAAGCCGGACACGAAGTTGATTTGATTTCGGTCGTGCCGGTTAAACGTTCACATTCGGTTTGCGCGCAGGGCGGAATTAACGGCGCAGTCAACACGAAAGGAGAAGGCGATTCGCCGCATAAGCACTTTGACGACACGGTTTACGGCGGTGATTTTCTGGCGAATCAGCCGCCCGTCGAAGCGATGTGCAAAATGGCGCCGCAGATTATTTATCTGTTTGACCGAATGGGCGTGCCGTTTTCACGCACGCGCGAAGGTCTGCTCGATTTTCGGCGTTTCGGCGGCACGCTGTATCACCGCACGGCTTTTGCCGGCGCTTCGACCGGACAGCAGCTTTTATACGCGCTCGATGAACAGGTGCGCAAATACGAAGCCGACAAAAAAGTGACGAAATACGAAGGCTGGGAAATGCTTTCGCTCGTGCTCGACGATCATCAGGTTTGTCGCGGATTAGTCGCGATGAATCTGCAAACGCTTGAATTGAAAGAGTTTTACGCCGATGCCGTAATTATGGCGACCGGCGGACCGGGAATGATTTTCGGCAAATCAACCAATTCGCAAACGTGCACGGGCAGCGCGGTTTCGGCGTGTTATCAGCAGGGCGCGAAATACGCGAACGGCGAATTTATTCAGGTTCACCCGACTTCGATTCCGGGCGAAGACAAATTGCGTTTAATGAGCGAATCGGCGCGCGGCGAAGGCGGACGCGTTTGGGTGCCAAAAAATCAGGGCGATAAACGCGCGCCGAAAGATATTCCGGCTGGCGAGCGCTGGTATTTTCTCGAAGAAAAATACCCGGCTTACGGCAATCTCGTGCCGCGTGATATTGCGACACGAGAAATTTTCCAGGTTTGTCTCGAAGGTTACGGCGTTGATGGCGAAAATCAGGTTTATCTGGATTTAACGCACGTTCCGGCGGAAACTTTAACGCGCAAGCTCGGCGCGATTCTGGAAATTTACGAAATGTTCGTTGGCGACGATCCGCGCCACGTGCCGATGCGCATTTTCCCCGGCGTTCATTATTCGATGGGCGGACTATGGGTTGATTTTGAGCAGCGCACCAATATTCCCGGACTTTTTGCGGCGGGCGAGTGCGATTATTCGATTCACGGCGCGAACCGGCTCGGCGCGAATTCGCTCGTGAGTTGCGTTTACGGCGGTTTCGTGGCCGCGCCGTCGGCGATCGAATACGCGAAAAACGTCGAGCGCGGCGCGAGCGAAACGAAC
>SXVE01000549.1 GCA_005790265.1 Acidobacteriota bacterium
CAAGATTTCAAATTCAAAAATGGCGTTTTACTATTCGCGTTTCTCGCAATGTCATAGCGCCAGCCGCCGTTTGACGAGCGCACGACGTTCCAGCCGTAACCGGCGCTTTCGGTCGTGTGCACCAAAATGACGCCCGCCGCGCCCTTACGCGCTGCCTCTTCGTATTTGTAGGTCCAGCGCCCGAAATAAGTTAAACCTTTGCCGCCGAAAAGATTCGGCTCGCTCGAAGTCGCGGGCGGATCGTTAACCAGAATCATCAGGATTTTGCCGCGATAATCCGCTGCGTTTCCTTTGTAGTCGTTCCAATTATAAAGCGGAGCGTCAATGCCGTAACCGGCGAAAACGATTTCCGCGTCAACATTAGTTTGCGCTTTTTCCGAATTCGTAAAACCGACCCAATCGTCGCCGAAATTATAAACATCGCCGCCAACCGTCATTTTCGTCGCCGGATCGGATTTCGTGCCGAACATTTTGACGTTTTGAAAATAACTGTTTTTATTGCCCGGTTTCGCGCCGACCGCTTTTAATTCGTCGGCGATATACTGCGCCGCCCGCACATCCGACGGACTGCGCCCGGCAAATTCGTCCGCCGACAATCTTCGCACGCGCTCCTTCATCCGTGCCGCATCAAAATTTGTTGTAAAGTTTTGTCCAAAACCATGCAAACAAAATGCATAAACCAAAAGAATTATAATGAAACTTTTCTTCATAAATTTATTTTGTCTCGTGTTTCGAGAAAATCTCTCTAACTATTTCAAAAGTTAATTTCGTTTAATACGAATTTTACCGGCAACTAGACGGGAGCGATTTAGTTAAATCAAATTGAGGACGCAATCCGAGAGAAAAACTTAGCGTTAAATAATTCGCTTTATCACTGAATAATCCGCCGTTGCCTTCTGAAAATATCGTAGCATCAGCCTTCCCTCGACAAAAATGGTATTCAGATAAATTATGTTTGCCGTAATAAAGCCAACCTTTTTTTCCTAATTCTGTTTTAAACGAATCAATAAATTCGGACTCACTGAGTTCAGTTCTATAACGCGTATCAACCAAAATCGAGAAAGCTTTGTCATTGCTTGAAAATTTATTAACTGCAGTATTGGGCGGCAACTTGATTTCTTTTATTTCCTTTTCAAACAATTCTCTATTTTGTTTTCTTAGATCGGCATCTCGAAGCTTCGGATCAAGAGTTGCAAAATGGTAAATTAATGATGGAACAACAATAGACATCATTGAGAAGAATAAAATCCATCTCCAATTATCAATAAACCATTCAGCGTTTACTTTTTTCATCCTTTTATCAAACTCATCGCTTCGGCTCGCGTGCGCGCGTCGGTGCGAAATCCGCCTAAAACGCTCGATGTTACGGTTTTCGCGCCCGGTTTTTTCACGCCGCGCAGCGTCATACAAGTGTGTTCGGCTTCCATCACGACCATTACGCCGACGGGCGCGAGTTCGTCGAAAAGCGTCTGTGCGATTTGCTGCGTCAGGCGTTCCTGAACCTGCAAACGCCGCGCGAAAATCTCCGCGATGCGCGCTAACTTCGATAATCCAACGATGCGACCGTTTTTCGGAATATACGCGATGTGAACTTTTCCGACGAACGGCGCGAGATGATGTTCGCAGACGGACGCGATGGCAATATCTTTGACGATGACCATTTCGTCGTGCGAATCGCCGGGCAGCGGCACGATGTGTTCCGCCGCGTTTTCCCACATTCCTTCGGTCAGTTCGGCGTAAAAATCCGCCACGCGCTCCGGCGTTTTCACCAAACCGTCGCGCTCCGGGTCTTCGCCCATTCCTTCGAGCATCAAACGCACGCCCGCCGCGATTTTTTCTAAATCAACTTTTTTCGTAGTTTCTGTTTGTGCCAATTTAAATACCTTGTTTTTCGTTAAATTTTTCGACTACTTCGCGCTCGATTTCTTTCCAGCTTCGTTTAGATTTTAGCGCAATTTCCCGAATTTGTTCATATTCCGGTTTCGCGTTAACGATTTTGTCTTTGAATTTGGCGACTTTGACATCAACCGCGCCGAATTCGGTTTCAGTTTTAACGATTTCACGCGGCAGACAATCGCGCTCGATTTCGGAAATTCGCACGCCGAGCGTCGAAGTTTCCGTGTAAAGCAATTCGGTAAAAACATCGCGTTTCTCTTTCGCGCAAAGAATCGAAATCATCGTCGCCGGACGATTTTTCTTCATTTGAATCGGCGTAAACCAGCAATCCAAACAACCTAACTCAAACGCGCGTTCCATCACATAACCGAGAATTTGCGCGGATAAATCGTCAATATTCGTTTCGAGCAAAAGCAAATTGTGACTTTCGGTTTTCGGTTTTCGATTTTTGATTTTTTCGTCTTCACGTAATTCGTAATTCGTAATTCGTAATTGTTCATCTTCGCCCAAAATCAGCCGAAGCGCGTTCGGAAAATCTTTATATTCGCGAGTTCCCGCGCCGTAAGCGGATTTTTCGATTATCATTTCGGGAATGCGCCCGAATTCTTCGCACACTGTCGCGATAATCGCCGCGCCGGTCGGCGTGATTAATTCGCCTTCGATTTCGGTCGAATAAACGGACGCGCCTTTTAATAATTCGGCGACCGCGGGCGGCGGAATCGGAAATTTTCCGTGCGCCATCTGCGCGAAACCGGAACCGACGTGGATTTTTGAACACGCAAATTTTTCCACGCCAAGCATTTCAAAACCGATGCACGCGCCGACGACATCAATAATCGCGTCCATCGCGCCGACTTCGTGAAAATGCACTTTTTTCACTTCGATGCCGTGAATTTTCGCTTCGGCTTCGGCAAGATTCGTGAAAATTTCAACGGCGCGTTTTTTGATTGTTTCGCTCAAACCGGAGTCGTTGATGATTTTTTCGATATTGTGCAAATGCCGGTGAACGTGTTCGTGCGGCACTTTGACTTCGGCGTGAATCGCGGAAATTCCCGATTTATCTTTCGTCGAAAATTCAATCGCGAATTTCGGGACGTTTAATAATTTTATTTGTTCCAAAAGCCGCGTTTCATCAACGCCGAGCGCGACAAGCGCGCCTAAAATCATATTGCCGCTCGCGCCCGCGAAACAGTCGAAATAAAGTGTTTTCATCGTTAAAAGTCTAGATTTCATTTTTATAAAGGTCAAAGCGCAGATTTCGTTCTCCGGCGTTTCGTTGATATACTGTGATTTTTTATGAATCTGAGCCAACTGCAACAATCACTGCGCGACAAAGTCATCGAAACGGCGAAAAACAATTTCGGCGTCGAGCTGCAACAAATCGCGGCGGAAGTTCCGCCGAAAACCGAGCTCGGCGATCTGGCGTTTCCGGTCGCGTTTGAGTTGGCGAAACAAATCAAACAGCAAACCGGCGAAAAG
>SXVE01000069.1 GCA_005790265.1 Acidobacteriota bacterium
CGGAACAGCGTGCGCGGTTTCGATGGCGTTGAACATCGAGCGGTTGAACGGATCGAGTTTTTGATCGCCGCGTCTGCCCGCGCCGGTATAAAAAATCGTGTTTTCGGTTTCGCCGTGAAAATCCGGATAGCAGGCGTTTATCTTGCCGAAATCGGTGAGCAGCGAAATCACTTGTCCGCCGCGCTGATAAATGCCGTGACGAACGCGGTGAATTTCGCTGATTTCGTCCCACGAATAAATGCAACAGGCGGCAAAATTCGACTGCTCATTTCTATCTTCCGTCCAGCTATTTGATTTTCTACTTGACACCATAAGCACAGGTGATACAATTTTCCTCACCTAAACCCCTGTCATTATTGGAAATTTCAAAATCTCCAAAAATCGCGTTTTTCAATTTATTTTTTTGTTTTTCCTTCGAAATACTGCCAAAGTTTTCGGCTCGGAGTTTCTTTTTCATTTATACAGGCTTGATAAATTTATCGGCAAATCAAAAAAATATTTTCCTTAGGAGACAAAGAGCGTGAAGAAATTTTTATCTATCTGTGCCTTTTTTGCGACGGCACTCGTAATGTTCGGATTAATCTCAAACCAAGCCGGCGCGAAAAAACCGATTTTCGGTTCCGGCTCACAGGACGAACTCGAACGAGCCAAGCAAATCAGTCTCGAAGTTTTGCGCAACCGCGCGTCACTGCGTTCGACGGGAAATCCGGACGAACTCAAAGTTCAAAAAGTTGAAATTGACGATCTGAAAATGGCGCACACGCGCGTTCGTCAAACGGTCAACGAAATTCCGGTTTGGGAAGGCGAAGCCATCGTTCACTTGCAGCCGGACGGCGAATTGTCAACCGTAACTGATGAATTAAAAGAGAATATCGCCGTCAACACCAAACCGAACTTTTCCGCCGCCGAAGCGCTGAATCTGGTTTTAACGACGCAGAAAAGCGCGGCGAAAATGACCGAAACGCCGAAAGTTGATTTGTGGATTTACCGCGCCGAAGATCGCGATCATCTCGCGTATCGCGTTGAAATTCCGCGTCTTGACGGCAGCAAACACACGTCCATTCCCGTTATATTTATTGATGCGCAAACCGGCGAAAAGATTTTTGAATACAACAATCTGCAAACCGGTTCCGGTTCATCGCTGTACAGCGGAACGGTTAATATCACAACGAGCGTCGCCGGTTCGACGTATTATATGGAAGATACGACGCGCCGGATGGGAACGTTCAATATGAACAACACCGGCAACACGACGACCGGAACCGGCGGCACGCAATCGCGCTACACCGGAACTGACGACGTGTGGAGCGCGACCAATGAGCGCGCCGGAGTTGACGCGCATTACGGCGCGGCGATGACTTACGATTATTACAAAAACGTGCACGGGCGCAACGGCATTAACGGCAGCAACGGTCCGGGAACGACCGCCGCCGCCGCCAACAGTTCGATCAGTCTCGTCGCATCACGCGTTCATTTTGGCAGCAATTACAACAACGCTTTCTGGTATAACAATCAAATGAGTTACGGCGACGGCAACGGCACGAGTTTCACGCCGCTCGTCACGCTCGACATCGCTGGTCACGAAATGACGCACGGCGTGACGGAAAACTCGGCTAATTTAACTTACCAAAATGAATCGGGCGCGCTCAATGAATCAATGTCCGACGTTTTCGGCGCGATGGTCGAGCTTTACGCCGACGGCGGCACGATCAGCGACAACACCTGGAAAATCGGCGAAGACGCTTATACGCCTTCGACGGCGGGCGACGCGCTTCGTTATATGGACAATCCGCATTTAGCCGGAAACGGCGGCTACACGTCAGACGACGATCCGGATCACTACGCCGAACGCTATACGGGAACAGCGGATTCGGGCGGCGTTCACATCAATTCCGGCATCGCCAATAAAGCATTTCACTTGGCTGTGGTTGGCGGAACGCATCATCGCAGCGGCGTAACCGTGACCGGAATCGGCGCGACGGACGCGGCGAAAATCTGGTATCGCGCGCTCACGGTTTATATGACTTCGGGAACGAATTTCGCGGGCGCGCGCACGGCGATGCTCAGTTCGGCAACCGATTTGTTCGGCGCGGCAAGCGCGCAATACAACACGATTGCGACAACTTGGTGCGCGGTCGGCGTCGGAACTTGTCCGGGCGGCAGCACGCCGACTCCGACACCGACAACACCGACGCCGACTCCGGGCAGTGGCGGCGAACTGCTTGTCAACGGCGGTTTTGAAACGAGCGCTTCGCCGTGGCTCGGTTCCGGCACCGGTTATTTTTACACCGCTAACGGAAATTATCCGCGCGGCGGAACCGGATACATTTACTTCGGCGTGAACAACAGCGTTTCCGGTCAGTCGTATCAACAAGTAACGATTCCGACGACGGCAACCGGAACTTTATCGTTCTGGCTCAATGTCACGTCGTCTGAAACGACAACGACGCAGCAGTACGACAAATTGTTTGTCGAAGTGCGCAACACGAGCGGAACGCTGCTTTCTACTCCGGCAACTTACAGCAACTTGAACAAAGCGGCTGCCGGCGTTTATTCGCAGAAATCGCTGAACTTATCGGCTTATAAAGGTCAAACGGTGAGAATTCAATTCCGCTCGACGACCGACCGTTCGGGAACGACGTCTTTCCGCGTTGACGATGTTTCCCTGCAGTAAAACG